>JBMLQR010000088.1:0-1567 GCA_049241465.1 Saprospiraceae bacterium
GACAGGCCATTTGAATTTATTGCACCTATTATCATTCTTGAGGGTATGAAATTTTATGATGACTTTTTACTAAAAGGAATTTCAAAGTAATTATGGAACCAATTTTAGTTCTTATTCTGTCAAAAAACGATCATTCTTGTATTTACAAAGACAAGAATGGAGATATAGTTGACATTGCCAGAGTAAATGAAAAAACTATTGACTTTAATGTTGGCGATGATAAAAGTGATTTCAAGCGGCTATTCAAGCTATGGGTATCAAGGTTCCTAGATATTTTAAACTCGAGTAATGAAACTTTAAAGTTTACAATATCAGATTTACATATTAAACCTTTATTTGATTTTAATATAACTGAAAATGAGCAACAAAAATTTATTTCTTCCATTAAAGCAGAGGGCGTAAAAGAAGTTACATCAAATGATTTAAGTCAAACCATTGTAAAAAATATACCTCCCAATAGTAGTGATTCAGGAACGTTACTTTTAATTCGCTCTATTCAAAATCAGTGTAGAATTTACCTTAAAAATTCTGATAACAAGGTAATTACTAACGGTACTAGCATTAGCTTCATTCCAGATCCAACTTTAGATATTAAAATAAAACTAATATTTGAGAGTATCCAAAGAAAAGATACAACAAAAGCCTTTAAATTTGATAAAGAAGAAATTTATATTAAAGAATACTTATTAAACAAACCAGAAGATATCTTTTTAGACGAACAAATTACTTTATCTGATGGCAATGATTATGAATTTAGTTACTATCCAAGGGAAAAGAATGAAAAAATTGCTCAACAACTGGAAGAATTTACATTACCTAATGACATAAGTACGTTTCTTAGGAGTAACGAGTCTAATAAACAACCTGACCAAAAGTACACTATCTATATTTATGGTGAAGAACTCAATAAAGATTTTTATACACAGCCTTTAACATCTGAATTTAGCTCTGCTGAAATAAAATTCTTAAATGAAAATGATATTTACAGTGCGCTAAAACCATTATTTGCCAAAAAAAATATCTCTACTATAGTAAAACCTGTCAACAGGGAAATTAATTTTTATACCCCATTCGTACCAATCTCTAAAGGGAAAGTTGATGATTTTTTATTTATTCAATGTAATACAAAAGGTTTAGAATTTTGGATTTTAACTTCAAGCTCTAATACATTCATTCCTTTTCAGATTGATGAAAACATAAATACCAACTTTTTACCATATACTAACTTCGAGCCTAACAGCCAAATGGAACTTGGTTTGAACAAATTAGATCAAATTAATAATTTTGAAATAAACGAAATTAAGTTTGATACTGCTTGTAAAAGGATAACTAAAATTATAAAAGAATACCCAGATGAGCTTAATTATGTAAAATGTTACCTCTTCATTCCAACCTATTTTACCTATGAAATAGCGAGGCATATTGAACAACAATTATCTTTCTTAATAGGGAATGCACCTGAAATTGTGCCATTTCATAGTATATTCAATAAATACTTGATACAAGAGAATAATCCTACCTATTTAGACCATATAAATCATTTTGTTTTACTTGAACACTTCAACGA
>JBMLQR010000088.1:1667-4435 GCA_049241465.1 Saprospiraceae bacterium
CCAACGATAAAACTACATCTCCTGGCTGGTACCCAAATAAATAAAATTGGGGAAATGGCAAGGGATTATGTAATTACCGAACTATTAAATTCTTTACCTGGCTCAAGAAAGCGAGAGCCAATAACAGCACCTGATAATATCCCTGAACCTATTGTAACAAAGAACCCGGACTATAAAAAAATAGGTTTAGCAGCGGTTGCTGTTTTTATAATTCTCCTATTAATTTTCAATTTTAGAGACCATAATCCAGGTACAACTGATTCACCAAAAGCAGTTGATACAAAAGAAAAGGTAAAAGAACAGGAGACAGAACAAGAGGCAGTTGTTAATTTCATAACAAAAATAAGTGATGTTAACAAAAGCAGCGACCTTCGATCGGCTGAGATTCGTTTAAACAAAGACCTATTTACTGAGAATGCAACCGTTTATAAACTTGGAAAGAATGGCACCCCAATAGGTATTGTTTCTATCGAAGATTATCTATCTGAAGTTTCTTTACTGACCAGACAAATGGCATTTGAGGTAAAAGATATTGTAAAAAACAGTGACGGAAAAATAATTGAATTTTCAATTATTGAATATTAACTAAATAGCAAAACATGAAAATGGACATAAAATCAAAGCTTTTCTTTCTATTATTTATTTTAGCTGGCACTTTACCAATAAATGATGTATGTGCTCAGGAGAGGTTGTCAGTCAATCAACTAAAAGATTTGACTGATAATGCTTCAAAGATGTTAAATACCCTTACAGATTACATTTCAATTATCGCGGCGGCAGAAGAGTCTTATGATACCAGACAAAAGGGTATTGAATTATGTATAAAATTATTTACCCAAAATGCACTTATAGAAGAGCAAAATAAAGCGACAAAAACTAAAAAATCATATCCTCCGGGAACCTATTTAAATCTGCTTAAAATAAGAAGCGAAAAAGCGCCTATCATCATTGATTTTCAAATAACTGACCCATTAGATTACAGTGATTTTGAAAAAATTGATTTACCGGATAATACCGTTTTATATAGGGCTAACATAAAAATTAAACAATATTATTGTGTTTTAAAGCCAGTAAATGAGCGAGTCGAGGTGGGGGCCAATAATCGAAGTTTAAATTGTCAGTATAATGACGTTACAGAAAAAATGATTACCGTTGAAATAAAAAAACAAAAATCGTCCAAAGCTGATTTATGGATAGTATTATTGACTGGGATAAACGTGGTGAGAGTTGGAAATTTGTAAGTATATTTCGATGAGAAAATCTACTTTAATCGTATATGGTTTTGTACTTTTTAATCTTACCTGCTCTCATGTATTTTCTCAACCATTAGACAAACAAGCTAAGGTAGATACAACAGCTGTAAAATATTTTATTGAAAAATATATTACTTCCTTAAATAATTATGCCCAAAATAATTACCCTATTGAGGAACGTTTAATTATTGAAAAGGAATATTTTTTAAATGAGGGAGAGGGAAATGTCGTATTAGATTTTCCAAACATACAAACTAAGGAAAATGATCTTATCAGAGATTATTTAACCAGCATGAAAAATAACTCCATAATCCTGCAATATGATGTGGAAAGTATTGAGATATTATCGTGCAATTTAAAAGACGATTCATTTTATGGTGTCAGAATCGATAAAATTATAGTGAATAAAAAGACCAATAAGATTGTTTCCACCAAAGAAATCATAAGTACTTCTATAGATGAGGATCAAAACATAAAAATTAATTTTATTTTATCATCCATTTTTCCTGCCACGTATAACGCAACCCTTTGTCAGCCGATGAACGTTAAGCCTCCGCTTGAGGTCAAAATAAATACAGATGAGGCAACAGATATCCTACAGAATAGTGCCGTTATTAAGGCAAAAATTGAAGTAAACCGTCCTGTAGTTCCTTCTGAAAGTGGCGTACTTTGGAGTTATCAAACGGTTGTAGATATAAATGCGAATAAAGTAAAGGCTACAAACGATGTTAATAATCTAAGTCTTATCATTTCACCTTTAAATTCTGAAACATCCATATTTTTTAGAATTTATTCGGTGGTAGATGGCAAATATTTTTTAGGAGAAATTAAATCATTCACAACAAAAGCTGATATCAAGATAGGAATTGTTAGTACCCGAAATTCAAATTATATAAAAGAGAAAGAAACTTTATTATTTGGAGAGGTACTTGATACCGGAGGTGATTCATTTGCTCAAAGAGGATTTGTGATAGATATATACCCAAGTCCAACATACAGCGATAAAGTATTCCCCGTTAGCGGTAGTTTTAAAGGGCACTTTTCCTATTTATTTACAGATTTAACTCCAGATCAACTTTATTATGTTAGAGCATTCATTAAAAACCAGGCTGGGATTAGTTACGGTAATGAAATATCTTTTAAAACCCCGGCGGTTCCAGTTCCGCCTGTAGTAACAACAGCAACATTATCAAAGGTAAGCCCAAGCTCTATAGCTTGCGGTGGCATAATTTCTGCATCAAATAATGAAAAAATTATAGAAAGTGGAATTCTTATTTCATTAGATGTTTATTTTATAAAAGAGGTAAAAAAAATTATCAATCCCAATATTGATAACTTAAATTTTCTCCTGACTATTGCCGATTTAAGTCCGGGAAAAACCTATTGGGTAAAGGCATTTGCTGCCAATAGCGCTGGAATTTCTTATGGAATACCTGCTTCTATTTATTTATCCAATTTGCCGCCAGCGAAAGAAATTAAAAAAAAAGAAACGAATGATGTAGAAAAAACTATCAA
>JBMLQR010000089.1:0-13766 GCA_049241465.1 Saprospiraceae bacterium
TTTTTACAAAATAGTTCCAGAACTTACGAATTTCAAGATACCACTAAATCATATATTGGATTTAGAAACGTATTAACCTTCTTAGGAAGATCCATTAATGACTTCTAGTCATAATATTTTATAAAAACATATCATTAACCTGTTTAAAGTTTTCTCAAATGAGTAATGTATTGAAAAGTAAAGGTTTCAAATATCTTAAAAACCTTCTTATCGGTGTGGGTGCATCAGTCGTTTTAATTGGTGCTTTGTTCAAAATAATGTCCTGGGCTTATGCTGACGAATTGTTGATTGTTGGTATGTTAACAGAGGCAGGCTTATTTTTCTTTCTGGGCGTAATAGGACCAGATAAGGATTATTATTGGGAAAAATTATATCCAGGATTAGATGATTATTCTGGTGCAGTAAACCCTATCTCTCAGGGAGGTCAGGTTGCACAACAAAATCCGGTACCTAAAGAAATGGTTGAAAAGTACTTGGGTTCTATGATTGGCGAATTACAGGTTATTTCAGGAAGCCTATCTTCTTTGAAGGCTCTTCAGGAGGTGGATTTTTCAGGTACGAAAGAACAACTTCGTTCCATGACCAACTTCTATTCTAAAATAAATGATGCTATGATGGATCTTCAGGATTCCACAGAAGAAGCAAAAGCATACAAAACTAAATTAGCTGAATTAAATAAGAATTTAAGCGATTTAAATCGCACTTTCACTTCTCTAAATCAAGTGTACGGTAACATGTTGTCAGCTATGGCAAATGTTCGTCAGAACGGTTAAAATTAGAACTGAATTTTTTTATTTATTTAGAAAATAGAATAGTATGTCCATTCCAAAGGAACCGCGGCAGTTAATGATAAACTTAATGTACCTGGTCTTAACGGCTATGCTCGCATTAAACGTTTCTGCTAAGATTATTAACGCATTTTTTGTTATAAACGATGGTATAAAGAATAGTAATAGCATTTTCGATGATTCCCATGTTATTACCATGACCGCCTTAGAGAAAAATGTAGAACAAGACAAAGGAAGATACCAACCTCTATTAGACGTAGCTAAGGATGTAGCTCAAATTTCTAAAGAGTTTAATGCTTACGTTGAGTCAATTAGAACTGAGATGGTTGATGCTACACAGGGGTATTACCCTGCCGATGATCGCGACCATGCCAATTATCCTAAAGGTTATAAAAATAAAGATATAACCACACGTATTTTAGTAGATGAAAAAAGAGGTGATGAACTGGAAAAAAGAATTTTAGCGGATCGTGATAGAATTTTATCCAGAATTAAAACACTATCCGGATTACCTGGCACCCAGATAAACGAAACTAGTATTGAGGAATTATCAAAATCTATTTCGCTAAATATTTCTGAAAGTTGGAAAAAGGATAAGATAGCAAAATCCTGGTCTGAATTTACCTTCAAACAAATGCCACTGGCCGCTGTATTTCCTCTGCTTACTCAGATGCAAAATGATATGAAGAGTTCTGAAAGTGCAGTGATCAATTTCCTGGTTAATCAGGTGGGTTTAACTTCTTTTAAAGTCGATAATTTTATCCCAATATCCTCAGCGGTAAAAAGTTATGTTATTGAAGGTGAAACCTATAATGCTGAAATTTCTGTTGGAGCAACCTCAAAATCTATCACTGAGAATATGTCCATTAGGGTAAATGGTTCCCCACTCAGTGTGACTGATGGAATCGGTAAATTTACTTCTACCACTTCTGGAACAGGTCTAAAGAGATATAAAGTTGATGTAAGTTTAAAAAATCCAACCACAGGGGAACAAGAAACCTATTCAAAAGAATTTGAGTATGAAGTGGGTCGTCGTTCCGTAACTGTTACTGCCGATAAAATGAATGTCTTTTACACTGGGGTTGAAAATCCTCTTTCTGTTGTCGCAGCTGGTGTATCAAGTAACGATTTACGTGTTTCTGCCTCCAATGCTACACTGACACCCAATGGTGCTGGTAAATATATCGCTAAAGTTACAGGTGGTGGTGGCGTAGCAAAGCTTACCATTTCCGGTGGTGGATTAAATCCTACCACTTTTGATTTCAGAATCAAGCCTATTCCTGATCCGGTAGCCAAATTGGGAGGTTCAACAGGTGGAGATTTAGGAAACGGCGTTATGAAAGCTCAATTAGGTGTCATTGCAGAACTGTCCGGCTTTGATTTCGATGCACGATGCGATATTGCAGGATTTGAATTGGTTTATGCACCCAAAAGAGAAGATCCAATCGTAGTTATTAACGGTAGTGGAACATTTACCGCAGAATCGAAAAGATTGTTGAATTTAGCAAAACCAGGTGATGCATATTATTTCAATAATGTTAGAGCACGCTGCCCCGGTGATGTGGCTGGAAGAAAAATAAACTCTTTGGTATTTCAAATTAAATAAAGTTTATCCATGTTCAAGAAAAATTTTAGTCCATTCCTAATCCTGTCTCTACTCACTTTTATAAGTGTTAGTGGTTTTTCTCAGGTGCCGGACAATATTATGACTGAATCAGGAACTATACTTAGGGAAGCTCCTCTCGATGATATTACTGGTTCAAGCATAAAGCAAACCAAAAAGTTACTTCCCTATGAGCCACTCAGAGAATCTGATGTTTTCTGGAAAAAAAGAGTGTGGAGAGTCATAGATGTTCGTGAAAAAATGAATCAGACATTTGCTTATCCCGTAAGGCCCTTGTTCCAGATTTTCCTGGATGCCATTAAAAATGAGGAAAAACCAATGCGTGTTTTCGCCGATGAGGATTTTAAACAAGAAATGAATCAAGAACAAATTGATAAACAATTGTTTAAAATCGATTCCGTTCCTATCCAGGATCCTGTAACTTACGAGATTACCGTAAAAGAAGTAAAAAATGATCTTAATTTCGCAGATATCAAACGTTACAGGGTAAAAGAAATATGGTATTTCGACAAACAATCTTCTACCCAAAAAGTTAGAATTCTGGGTATCGCGCCACTCATCCAGGTAAAGTCTGATCAAGGTTCAACTATAGGTGAAACTCCAGTGTTTTGGGTTTATTACCCTGAAGCAAGAGAATATCTTGTAAATGAAATGGTATTCAACCCGGCAAATGACGCTTCTCAAATTTCCTGGGAAGATTTAATGGAAATGAGGTATTTCTCTTCCTATATTATCAAGGTATCTAACGTAGGTGACCAACGATTACAAAATCAGTTTGGTTCTGGTAGAGATATGCTCTTAGAATCAGAAAAATTGAAACAATCCATTTTCAATTATGAAAATGATCTTTGGGTTCATTAAATAAAAGGTTATAAAGGGGGAAGGTGAAAATCTTCCCCCTTTTTTTATGCCATGTACTCCCAAGCTGTTCTATAGGAGGCGTTCGACTCGCAGTAATCCAAGAAACCAGCAAAAAATAAGTCTTTACCGATAGTTGAGCTATCTCCTACCACTACAGCCTGACATTTAGCTCTGGTTATTGCCACATTAAACCGACGATAATCCTTTAAAAATCCTATGTCATTTTTTCCATTTGACCTAACTAAACTAACGATTACGATATCACTTTCCTGGCCCTGAAAACCATCGATGGTTTTCACTTTTATCGCCAAATTTACTAGTTTATCGTCTGCTCGAATTTCTCTTTCCATGTAATTGATTTGACCTTTATAGGGGGAAAGTATCACGATAGAAGGAAAATCAAAATTAACCAAGGCTTGTGTTTCATTTATTATTCGATAAATATGCTCCCTTAAGAGACTAAACTCATCGGCATTATAGAGGCTTCCCGAACCAGGTTCAGGTTTTTCCTCGAACCCAGTTCCCGCTGTATCTATAAAAATCAAAGGGCTATTATCCTGAAAGGGTAATTTCTTATCTTTTACAGTAGGAGAAGCCAATAGCTTATTATTATAAAAATACTGATTAGAGTAGCCCATAATTAATTCATTACCACGATACTGGACTTCCAGCATTTGATGCACAAATCCTTTTTGTATGGCTTTCTCCATTAAGGTTAATGCCAGGCCAGATTTATTGGCATCTCTTGATTTTACTGTAGGTGGAAGTTGAAAAGGGTCACCGCAGAGGACTACCCTTTCTGCCTTCAAAATAGGTATCCAGGTAGCTGGTTCAAGTGCTTGGGCCGCTTCATCAATAAGTACTGTAGTAAACTTTCTTCCAGCTAATAAAGCATGAGCAGAACCCACCAAAGTACAAGTAATTACCTGTGCGCGGTCTAAAATCTGCTCAATCAATCTTTTTTCTAATTGATTTACCCAAGTAGAAAGATCACTTGCTTCACTCAATAATTCTCTTTTCTGTCTTTTCTGGCCATAATCTAAAGGCGTGCGAAAAGAATTAGCCTTTTTTCTTAAAGCGTCAGCCTCTATGCGCATTCTTTTGATAGCCTTAGATTCCTCGTGTGCTGATATTTGGTAATCGAGCGTATGATTCAAAATGTCTTCATCGACCCTGGAAATATTTCCTAATCGCACCACGTTAATCCCCTTTTTGCTTATTCTTTCTGTCAATAAATCTACCGCAGTGTTACTGGGAGCACAAACCAGCACTTGATACTCAATGTCACACAAACGTGCAATGGCTGACACCAGCGTAGTGGTCTTTCCCGTACCAGGGGGACCATGAATAATAGCTATATCT
This sequence comes from Saprospiraceae bacterium, assembly GCA_049241465.1. GTDB lineage: Bacteria > Bacteroidota > Bacteroidia > Chitinophagales > Saprospiraceae > BJGN01. The sequence goes on from JBMLQR010000089.1 coordinate 4,636, forward strand.
TTTGCTGAAATAATATGGTTAATTGCGTCATTCTGGGAGTTATTCAGCAAAGGATTTAATACTTCATCTTTCAATAGAGAGAAAACGGGTAATTTATCTCCAAATAGAATCTCTTTAAAATGTTGAATTCTTCCTTTATGAGTATTCTTCAATGTTTTTAATACTGATTCCATTTCTCTATATGACTTTTCGTCAAATTCAGGAAGAATAGCAATAGACGATTTAAAAACCCAGTCGGGAAGGAACGATTGTCCAAAAATAATCTGCATCGTATCCTCTCTTACAAAATGTACCACGCCAACTAAATAAGTCCCCTCCTTTTGATCAGTAATTTCACATAATCGAATAGGATTCCCCGCTCTGAAAACGTGTACTTTTCCCTTGTTTTTAGTTCTCTCAACCGATACTTTTATATTTTCTCCTATCGAAAAACCCTGATGCAAAATAGTCAAAGGATACCATAAATAGCCCCTTTCTCTTTTTTCAGCTAATGACAAAGGTAGAAGGTAAGACTGAAACTGTCTTAAATCTTCTTGCTTTTCCAAGGTAAGCCATTTCTCAAGTTCTCTGATTTTTTCCTCTATTCCTTCCATTTATCTTTCTTACCTTTTAATGTGATGGTAGTCACAATGTTTATGATGAACAACAGCTAATTTTGAAAAAAAATAAACAATGTTAAACTGGTTAAAAAATCTATTCACTGGCCCCGATTTAAAAGCATTTGCTGAAAATGGTGCCCTCATTATTGACGTTCGCACAAAGGAAGAATTTAAAAATGGTCATCATCCAAAATCAATAAATATTCCTTTAAGTGATTTGTCAGGTAAAATTTCTGAACTCAAAGCTAAACAAAAAACAATTATAGCTTGCTGTCAATCTGGTAGCAGAAGCAGCATGGCTGTTTCCTTACTGCGCAAAAATGGCCTCGATGCTCATAATGCAGGATCCTGGAGGCAAATTGCCAGACTTTTTTCTTGAATTTTCAATTTGACCATCTAAAGAATACTAAATCTTTAGATGGTTAAATATTATCATGCCACCGTTTCAAAACGCTTTTGACGAAAGTCAGTCCATAGGACTATCAAAACAATAGCATATTCAAGAAAAACAAGGTAATATTGCTCTTTATTCATTCCCAGATGGTAATGACTGTAACTTAGCATTGAAAAAGTTGTCCATACGATGACAAAATACATTCTGTTAAATACAGAAAAGAAAACCAAGGGAATTAAATACCATGGGTGAACAACAGGACTAAAAAATAGATGTATAAAATATAAAATTAAACATTGTAAAGGAAAAGATTCCCATAACCCTTTTCCCTTTTTAATTGAAAAATAAAGGATTAGTATAAAAGATATACCTGCCGTCAGCGGTCCTAATAATTTAATCTTGTTATAGCCGTAAATCAAATATCCCCAATATTTGAATAGGTTATAGCCAAATGCATTAAATTCTAAAGCATTAAAATACAAAGTAAGACTTTTGAAAAAGCCTCCTCTCATTAATCCATCTGCGTAAGGATAGAAAGATAAAATGATTACCAGAAGAAGTCCAAAACAAAAAATAAAGCGCTGTCTTAGTGAAAGTCTCCATAATATCGAGGGAAGTAATAGTAAGGGAGTTAATTTTACTAATATGGCAGAGGAAAATGGCAGAAATGCGTATTGGGGGAATTTTTTAAGGAACAAAAAAAATAGGGCAAGGAAAAATACCATGATTCCCTCCGCATGTAAATTTCCCATCTCCTCTATGATAAGGAGCGGATTTAATAAATAAATCATTGCCCGCCAAGGTTTTAAATCGTATAATTTCAAAATTACAGGCAATAAAAAACCCATGCCAACAGAAAATAAAGCATAAAATACCTTTAATATAAATAGGTCTGTATCTAACCTATTATTACCCATTTTCACCGAATATTTAAATAGAAATTGCAAAAAGGGAGGATAAACACTATGATATTCCGGACTATTCAGGTGACGGAATAAAAAATGGTCCCTCTCGACGGCAGAAGAAGTAATAAGCTCAGATGGTCTTTTATCATAAGGGTTTTTAGCTTGAATGGACACATTGCCATCCCAAAAAAACCTAAAATAATCATCAGATAAATTAGGGGTTGTGAACACCAACGATATCCTGATAACCAGTGCAATGAAAAGATAAAACGATAAGGAACTATCATTTTTTGATAAATAAAGCAGCAGAAAATAACCTACATTAACAGGAACCAGCCATAAAAGGATGGACATAAAATCTGACTGGCTGGCAGATAGCATTCCAAAAACCAAAGAAAAGGAAAAAACGGCACCAATCAAGTATTTTAAATACATAAAGAAACTTGATAAGTCTTATTTAATTACCCGTTTAAACTATGTTTAGCGGTAAAAAAGAAGATGGCACCAAAACCAAAAGCCAGCATAATATGGAAAACCAGGAAGATATAAAGTCCTAAATGAATACCTAAGGCGATTCCACCAATATAATACAAAGCCAGAAGACCCTCCACAATAGTTGATGGAGCTAATTTTCTAATGATGTACTTATTTTTCATAAACGAATCACCCGCATTGGTAATATTAAATTTTGGTGTTCTTACGAAGGCAGATTTCTTTCCAAGATAACCTTCAATGACAGCAATACTATTATGGAAAGAAAGTCCCATTGAAAGCGATAAGAAGACAGGAAAAAGTAGAAAAAACTCGACGGTAGCGTCCGCTATTGACTTTTGCCTTGCCGGAGATTGAATATTCGCTACAAAATAGACTGAAGTGACGGACATCATGCCAAGGAAAAAATAGGTAAATACGTCTTTATTAAATCCTCTCGCTATAAATTCCTCCATATAATAAAGTAACGGAACACTGGATATACCGGTAGCAAAAACAAAAAGAAAGACACTACTGGCAAAAAGATGCTGTGTGGCGTGTATTTTTTGTCTTGTAGTCAAGTCTTTTGATTTCCAGAGGGTGGGCAGCATTTTTCTTGCTGTTTCAGCCCCCCCTTTCATCCAGCGAAACTGTTGAGATTTTAAGGCATTCATCTCAGCTGGTAATTCAGCAGGAGAACCAATTCCTTCCAGGAACTTAATTTTCCATCCTTTCATTTGCGCTCTAATGCTCAAATCCAAATCTTCCGTTAAAGTATCTGCCTCCCAACCGCCAGCATCCTCGATGGTTGATTTTCTCCAAACCCCTGCGGTACCATTGAACTGAAGAAAATAATCGCCTTGCATCCTACCCACTTGTTCTACGGTAAAGTGAACATTTAACTGAAGAGCTTGAAGTTTAGTGATTAGAGAATAATTCTGATTTATATGTTCCCAGCGCGTCTGCACAACGCCCACTTTTGGGTCTTGAAAGAAGGGCACTGTTTTCTTAAGAAAATCTGGTTTGGGCATAAAATCAGCATCGAAAATAGCCAGAAACTCACCTTTCGCAAAAACTGTCCCATCTTTTAAGGCCCCTGCCTTGTAGCCCTGACGAACAGTCCTTAAAATCTGTTCAATCTGAAATCCTTTTGCTTTGTATTCCTCTACTTTTCTTTTTACTATGTCCAGTGTCTCGTCGGTCGAATCATCTAAAATATGAATTTCGAACCGATCTTTAGGATAATCAAAGGCAGCTATAGTGTCAATCAATCTTTCTACTACATATTGTTCGTTATATAATGGTAATTGCACGGTGACCATTGGCCAGACATAGTCAGCGGGAAGGTCATCCACTTCATTTTTCAAGTTACTACCTATTGAGGGAGTTAATGATTTCAGACCTCGCTTATAATATACAAGAAGATCAAATTGCATGACACAATATAGCGTAATATACAACAGGCAAGTTGCATAAATTCCCATGAAAACGTAGGCCAAAATGGACATAGTAGAAAAAAGTTGTAGATGAAAAAAGAACCTTTCCTAAATTAGAGGTCAGTTGTTGTAAAAAGTCACAATTTAGAGCGCAAATTTACAATAATTTAAAGATTGTCCATATAATTTTATATCCCGCTAAAATACTCCCTTTTATAGTGCCTGAAATTTTTGATTCACCCAGTCTTTTCCTGTAGTTAACGGGGACTTCCACGCAAACCAATTTGTTTTTAGCTGCTTTAACCTGCATTTCTACCGTCCATCCAAAATCAATGTCTTCCATATTCAAGGCTAATAAAGTATTCCAGCGAATGGCTCTGAATGGACCCAAATCGGTAAAACGAACACCGTAAAATAAACGGATTAACGACGTCGCCAGCAGATTACCAAACCTTTGATGAAATAATAGCGCATTTTTTTCTCTTTCTCCTAAAACCCTTGACCCAATCACAAGTTCCACTTTTTTGTCCTCAAAAGGCTTAAGAATGGCATGAATATCCGAAGGATTATCAGAATGATCTGCATCAAGAAATACAACTATGTCAATTGGATCTGGATAATTTTTATTCTTCAGAAATCCTATAGCGCGCAAACAGGCAGAACCATACCCTCTTCTTGGTTCAAAAACTACAGTAGCTCCATTGGAGGAAGCTATTTCAGCTGTTTTATCTGTACTTCCATTATCACAAACCACTATGTCTGAAAAAATAGATGGAGGTAAGCTTTTAAGAACGGCTGCAATGCCAAGTTCTTCATTTAAGGCTGGAATAATAAGAACTATGTTTTGCTTGCGATAAGAAGTCATAACCTGAATAAATGATAAAGAAATAATGTAAATCTAAAAATATAAGCGATACTAAATTCATCTTCCATTATATTTGCAATCTAAACAGGAATCATGCACATCTATCGCCTACTTTTAGGCTTAACTATCTATATTTCCCTTCTCTTACTAATTTCTTGTCAAAAGGATTGGGTATTTACCACTTCATCGACGGATAAAGTTACTTTTTCCTCCGATACTCTTCGCTTTGATACCGTTTTCACACAAATTGGGTCCTCCACCAGAATTTTAAAGATTTATAATCCGTCAAAAGAAGCTATCAATATCAGCTCACTTTATTTAGCCGCTGGGGCAAATAGTAAATTTAAAATTAATGTTGATGGTTTTCCGGGGGCAAAGGCATTAAAAGATATTCCCATTTACCCGAAAGACAGTATTTATTTATTTGCTACAGTGACCATTAATCCAAACTCCCCTCTTTCTGTAAGTCCTTTTATTTTTAACGAAGAACTTATACTGGAAGTTAATGGCAATAAACAGGTGGTTACTTTAGAAGCCTGGGGGCAAAATGCCAATTATTTTCCCTCTCGATTTAATAAAGGCGTACCTGTTGTTTTAAGCTGTAAAAACGGAGAAATTAGCTGGAATGACCCAAAACCTTATGTCCTATATGGTGAAATTTTTATTGACAGCTGTACGCTGAATATTCCTCCAGGCACTCGTATTTATGTTCACGGTGGTATTGTTAAAAACAATGCCTTTGGTGTGTTCAATGATGGCATTCTCTATACTTTGCCGTTTGGAAAACTATTAATGAACGGGACTTTCGACAAACCAATCGTTATTCAAGGCGATAGACTTGAACCTGAATATCAAGATGTTGCGGGCCAATGGTATGGAATTATTCTGGGGCGAGGTTCGAAAGGTAATAAAATTCAATATACAACTATAAAAAATAGTATTGTTGGTCTTTATGTAGATTCTACTGCGGAGTGTTCGTTGAAAAATTCACGTATTTTTAATACGGCATCAAATGGTTTAGTAGGTGTTCGGGCTACAATTCAAGCCGACAACTGCTTAATTTATAATAATGGCGGGAGTGCAGTTCAATGTATAAATGGGGGCGATTACCAGTTTAATTATTGCACTATAGCTAGTTATGGAAGTAATTCCTCTGCCTTGGGAATGACAAATTATATTTGTTATGATGACCCAATTACCTGTCAACGTAGAAGCCAATACAGGCTAAATGCTACTTTCAGAAATAGTATTTTCTATGGTTCCGATCAGGATGAAATAAATTTATCAGATATTTCGAGTGGCCAAAATAAAGCCCTTTTTAATATTTTATTTGAAAATTGTGTAGTTAGGGTAAAAGATTTATTGACAGGACAAAATAAACAATTTTCAAATTTTCTTACGGATCAATGTAAAAATTGTATCAACGGAAGCATACAAAGTAAAGTGTTTAAAAATCCCTCAGAAGACGATTATACCTTAGACTCGCTGTCCGTTGCGGCCAACAAAGGCATTCCTCTGCTCAAACCCTACCCCATTTTAATTGATCTTTTAAATAAAAACAGAGATAGCGCTAATCCTGACATAGGTTGTTTCGAACAGATAAAATAACACTGTAGCATGTATCCATTTATATCTATCATCGGCACAGGCTGGTTAGGTTTACCTCTTGCCAAAGTATTGGTTCAAGCAGATTGCCAGGTATTTGGAACGACCACAAGGAATGAAAAAATAGAACTTTTAACAGCGGAAGGGATTATTTGTAATAAAATGATTTTCACTGATGATGCATCAAAAACGGACATTCAAATACCCCATCAAACGGAAATTTTAATTATCACCTTACCTCCCACCTTAGGCAAGCAGGCTCCATTGCATAGTTACATTAATATAATAGAGAGAATCATACACCAGACTACCCACTTAGTCCATTTAAAGAAATTACTTTTCACCAGTTCCACCAGTGTTTATGGCCGTGCTAAAGGCGTTCTAACAGAAGAAACTGCCATTCAACCTCACACACCATCAGAAGAAACTTTAGCGCAGGCAGAACGAATAATAAATGAAAAGAAAGGAGACTACGCTATTTATGTATTACGATTGGGCGGTTTAGTAGGCCCGGGAAGGGAACCAGGATACTTTTTTAAGGACAAGAAAGATATTCCCGGCGGAGAAATCTCTGTTAATTTAGTTCATCAAGTTGATGTACTTAATATAATGAAGCACATTATTTTGAAAGATACCCCTGAAGGGACCTTTAATATTTGCGCAGATGAACATCCGGCAAGGGGTGATTTTTACCCACAGAGAGCCCGGAAGGTAGGTGTTAAGGAGGCTACTTTTATTTCTGGAAATGAGCCTGAAAGATATGTTAGCAACGAAAAAGTAAAAAAGAAAACGGGATATACTTTCGTATATCCCGATCCATTATTTTTTCCAAGCGGCAATTGATGCTTCATTCATACGAATATAGTCATCATTCGCAGCTTTTTTAGCTAGTTCCAGAGACTTTGTCGCCACAGCGATAGCCTCAGCCTTTCTATTTAGGTCAGCTAAAATTAAAGATTCTTTGCGTAATGTCCAATATTGAGGATTTAAAGCATTTGCTTTCTGAACCCATTCTAAAGCTTTATTCAAGTCTTTTTTTGCATCGTGATAATAAGCACCGGCAGCATAATAATCAGCACCTGAAGGTCCCGCCATTACTTTGTCAATAGAAGCCATTACTTTGGCATCAGTATTCACGCTAAGTGGCAAGCTCACTTTTGTTTTTTCCCAGCTGATATCAATGGTAGCACTTTCGTTGGTATAATTATTTACGTCCATAGTAAATGATTCTACATTTTCTCCCAATGACTTAGTTGCTACTGAAAAAGAAACAGCTGGTGTTTTCTCCACATAGCTAGCCCAGTTAGATGTTTCATATTTGTAAATCATTACTTTCCATTCAGCTGCGTTAGGAACAGTAAGAATAGCATAGTCCCCTTTCTTTACCTCTGCACCACCTAATTTTACATCATCACTAAAACTTAATTTTGTAACTGAATTTGCACCAGTACGCCAGGTTGCGCCGAAAGGAACTACTTCCTTGCCAAAGATGCCCCTTCCTTTCATTGAAGGACGAGAATAAAGAATCGTAACGTCCGTTAAACCTACTTTTGTTTTTAATTCAGTCGTTACACTGGCTGAGGGAGCCACGATTTGAGCGTCTAAAGTGTTGGTATAAACCAATACTAACAGACAAACCACACTTTTTACTAAAAAATTCTTACTCATAACTTGGTTTTCTTTAAAGATTTACAATTTTTTTTTGCAAAATTAACACATTAAAGGTAGTATTGCACTATTAATTTTTTCCAAAGCTTAAATTTTGAAAATGACTACCAATAAATCCACCTTTACTATAGCAATTATTGCTCATGACACTAAAAAAGTGGATATGGTAGGATTTGTTCGCGATCATATAGCTTTTTTTCGGGAACGTAATATTAACTTAATTGCCACTGGAACAACAGGATCCTACTTGGAAAAAGCCGGGCTTGAAGTTGAAAGAATGCTCAGCGGTCCATTAGGCGGGGACGCCCAGATTGCCAGTAGAATGGTGGAAGGTAAAGTTGATATGATTATCTTTTTTCGGGACCCTCTCGGTAAACACCCTCATGAGGTGGATGTCAGCATGCTCATGCGTTTATGTGATGTACATAATATTCCGCTGGCTACCAATCCTGCCGCTGCGTCGCGATTTGTGTTGTCCCTAAAAGAAGATTTTCCCGGTTTACCTGAATAACATTACTTTTATCTACAACTTTTACCCTCTGAAATTTATTTAATTTGTAGATTTGCATCGTTTTTATTTGCTATAATTAAACATATCTTAAAAAAAATTAAAATGAGTACAGCGATAGGTACCTTAACCTACAAGGTTAAAGACATTGCTTTAGCCGATTACGGCAGAAAAGAAATAGAATTGGCAGAGGCTGAAATGCCAGGTTTGATGGCACTTCGTGAGAAATATGGCGAATCAAAACCACTAAAGGACGCCAGAATTGCTGGCTGTTTGCACATGACTATTCAAACAGCGGTTTTAATTGAAACTTTAGTTGCCTTAGGTGCTGAGGTTACCTGGTCTTCTTGTAATATTTTTTCTACACAAGACCACGCTGCCGCAGCCATAGCAGCAGCAGGTATTCCTGTATATGCCTGGAAGGGTATGAACGAAGAAGAATATTGGTGGTGTGTTGAACAAACACTTAGGTCGTTCAAAGACGGCAAACACCTAAATATGATTCTGGATGATGGAGGTGATTTAACCAATATTGTTTTGGATAAATATCCTGAAATGGTTAAAGAGCTTAAAGGTATTTCAGAGGAAACAACCACGGGCGTGCACCGTCTATACGAAAGAGTGGCAAAAGGTACTCTTCCTGTACCCGCTATCAACGTAAATGATTCCGTTACTAAATC
>JBMLQR010000090.1:0-5251 GCA_049241465.1 Saprospiraceae bacterium
TTGAAAATTATCCGGTAAAATTGCTATTTCAAACAGTAAAAACACAAATAAACTATAGTGACGGTCAGCTTTGGACAAATGATGAGCCTCGAATAAGTAAAATAGTTGTTATAGGCAAAAACATAAACAAAGATAGTATGCACAAATTTTTTCAAAAATGCCAGTCTATATAATTCTTATTCCGGCTTAAAAGGAGCGAATGAAATACCAAAAAATATAGTCCTTGGTCTGGAAGGTCCATAAATATAGCCCGCGTCTCTTTGTACTCCTCTATCAAAATCCTTTTGGTAAGCATTAAAAATATTTTGAATGCCCATTGATAAAGTTAAAGGCATCGTCTTATGGAGGTGCCATTCTTTGCTCATTTTAAAGTTCACCTCTAAAAATGACCTGGTATTTACCCATACAGGAAACTCATTATCCACATCAATGATGTGTTTTACCTGCATAGACCCCGTATAAACACTTGATAGTGAGAAGCTCCATTCATGAACTGGACGCCAGTCCATACTTAAGAACCCATATACATTTGGGGTTCTTAAGAGTCGGTCGGTTGACACAACACTATCCTTATTACTCTCGGTAACAATACCAGGAGACCAGATTATTTCTCTTTCGTCATACAAAGCCCGTTGAACCGTAGCTCCCCCTTGAATAATCCATTTCCTGGTAATGGCTATATTGGACTCAAAATTTAATCCAAAAACCCTTGCTCCTGAACCATTCCTTTTTGTAACCACCCCAATACCATTTGGTAATTCAATTTGATCACTCAAAATAAACGGATCTGATAGTGTAATATGAAATCCATCCACAATAAAATTACCTTCAGCGGAGCCTTTTCTCCAATTATAGTCGAAAGAGGCGTTCCAGGAACGAGAAGTTTCCGTTTTTAAATCCTGATCGAGCTGGGTAAATAATGCAGCTCCTCCTACGGTTTCAATATGCAAATCTTCATTAAACGCTTGAGGTGCCCTGTAACCCTGTGAATAAGAAACTCTTAATTTTAAACTGCTATTTAGATTTTTTAACACACTAAAACGTGGCACGAAAGGCGCCATTCTTTTAATCTGGCTGAAATCATAATTATCCAACAAATAAATTCCATCAATGTTTAAAGGGTCTAATCGACCTCCTGCCAGAAAAGTCCAGGAATCTGCGGGCTTCCATTGTAACTGTGCATAGGTTCCAAAAGTATTGACTGTTTGATTGATACTTCTGTTATACCCCGGCATTCTATCTGAAACCTTATTATGAACCCATTCATTTCCAGCGGTCAATGAAAATCCACCATCCAGTTCAGCTGAAATTTGCCATCCGGCAGCCAAAGCCATATCCTTTGATACACCATAAGCATTGATAGCCTGCAACTGAGGCAAGCCTACATTACTTCCAGTCGTCAGAATACTTCCTCCAGAACCATAGTAACTACCTCTGTTGGTTTGTTGTAATGAACTATATACTGAAATTTTTCTTGAATTATCCTTCGAATAATATTCATAAGAAATACCCCCACCGTTTATATCATGATCAAGCTGTTCTGCCAAAGAAGCCTGGTGAGGCTGAACATCAAAATCTCCACCGCCTCTTCTGAACTCTTTCATGAAAAGTAAATTCCAACTCAACCTACTTCTTTCCGATGGTTTCCAATAAGCATCAGCGCCCAGCGTAAGATTATTTAGTTTTGTCATTTCAGATAACCCATCTCCATTGGCGTCCCAGGGATTTCTTGACCTATTAAAACCAAAAAAAGTAATGCCTCTATCTAGCTGGTCTGAAACGAGAGAACCATTGACAGATAAAGATTTATCTGCATTTTCAAAGTTTGTGATGGCTAAATTAGAATTATACTCAAAATGGTTGAACAGCGGATCTTTTGTAATAATATTTACCGTTCCCGCTATTGCATTTCCACCATACAGCGCTGATCCACCACCTCTCACAATTTCAACCCTTTCCACCATGTTGGTTGGAATCATTTCCAAACCATAAACACCCGCTAAGGCAGAAAAAACCGGTCTGCTATTAATTAAAATCTGGGTGTATGGTCCCTCCAAACCATTCATCCTCAACTGGGTAAAACCACAATTCTGACAATTATTCTCTATACGTAAACCTGGAGAAAAATGAAGACCTTCTGCTAAACTAATTGATTGAGTCCTATCAAAAATGCGATCATCTAAGCGGTTAACTATAATTGGGGAAAGAAAGGCAGGAATCGCATTTCGGGTAGCAGTCACGACAACCGCTTCTAAACCCAGAATGTCCTCGTCAAGATTAAAATCCATCTTTTTTATCTCATCCATTTGAAAAATTAATGTAGATGAAATAGATTTATATCCAACATAAGATACATTGAAAGTATGTTCGCCTTTTGGAATATCAGACAAAACAAATTGACCATCCAAATCAGTAATAGTGCCTAAACTACTGTTTTCCATAGCAACAGAAGCTCCAATTAAAGGGGTTCCATTAGAGGTGATCCGACCAGATAACTTATTATTCTGACCAACTGCACCTAGATATAAGAACAGAAAAAGGACTGAAAACCAGACTAACTTAAATCTTAAAAACATTTGTGAAAATATGTCCATTTTTATACATTTCAATTTCGTGTGAATTAATGAGGCATCTTTCATTCTCTAAGATTGAACTCTTCTAGGATTCGAGAAGTTAACGATGTAAACAACAAACCTTAACCATTCAAGTTCAGTATTTACTTTATAAAATTAATCATTTAAAATATATTTCAAAGGTACATTTAACACCTTAAATGCAACATTGTTTCATAAATAAAAATTTTATTATCTTATCTTTGTAAGAAAAAGAAATGAAAGTGAGGATTAATACTGTTGTAATTTACTTCGTCATTGGGTTATCTCTGGCTATGCTCCCTGACCTAAAGGCGCAATCTTTGTTAAGCTGGGAAAAATTATCCGATGTTAACTTTGATTTAGTGTGGTTTGAGGAACACCAATCTAAATTTATGGTGCCAAGATTTGGTGCGATTCCAAATTCTTATAAAAACAAAAAGGTTAAAATTAAAGGTTATGTCATACCTGTTGACGCAACAAAAAACTTATATGTCATTTCTAAAGTTCCTATGGCCATGTGTTTTTTCTGCGGGGGTTCCGGTTCAGAAACCATTGTTGAACTTGAAATGAAAAAAGGATTTTCGAAAAGATATAACACCGATGACGTAAAAACATTTCAAGGAGTACTTACACTAAACACCAGAGACGTTATGCATTTCATATACATCCTAAAAGATGCAGTAGAAGTAAGTACCCCTTGAATAAAAGCTATTTTAGTGATAAAATCAAAGATTTATAAGCAGGTACAATTAAGGAATCCGATAAATCCATATTTGTGCCTGATATAATTTCAGTTGCTTTGAATGAACTGGGTAACATTTCTCTAAATCTTTTTAGATCCAGAGAGACATCCTTTTTATTCAGACTAAGGACGACCATAACCTTTTCATCATTGTCATATCTGAAATATACATAAATATTATTTTCCGGGACAAAATGCATCATTTTTCCATGGTGAATTACCCCTTTTTTTTCACGCCATTTAAGTAATTTTTGAATATGGTTTTTTGTTTCAATCTGTTTAGATAAAAGACCGATATTTGAAAACCCATTTTTTAGATCTCCTTGCCAACCACCTGGAAAATCACTTCTAATGACCCCATGATCATCTGTACCAGGATTTGACATCAGAATTTCCGTTCCATAATAGATTTGGGGGGTACCTCGGGTGGTTAACATATAAGTGAGTCCAAGATTAAACAGTTCCAGATTTTCATTTACCTGGGAGTAAAGCCTGCTCATATCATGATTATCTGGAAAAACCACTAAACTATTTGCATCAGGGTACAAAAAATCCATAGATAACGTCTCATAAAGAGGATACCAATTATTATTGGTTAATGATTTCCTCAATGCACCTTGAATAGGAAAATCCATGGCTCCAGGCAAACAGGAAGAATAACCGTTTGGATTCACCTTTCCTTTCAACCAATGAGCAACAATGGCTGGATTTTCAGACCATTCCTCCCCTACTATATTAAAACCAGGATACTCAGACATTACAGCACATGTCCAGTCGCTCATAAAATCTTTATCCGGATAAGGATATGTATCCATTCTAATACCATCAATATCAGCATATTCAATCCACCAAATAGCATTTTGAATTAAATATGTTGCCAACAATTTATTTTTTTGATTTAAGTCAGGCATGGTCTCTACAAACCAACCGTCTGTAAACATTTTTTTATCGTATTCGCTTACGTGAACATCTTGGATAACAGCCCGTTGATGGGTGGTATTAACAAACTTATTATCGAAATTAATCCAATCTGTATCTGGTAAATCATTCATCCACCAATGAAAAGAACCACAATGATTTACTATCATATCCATAATGACCTTCAACCCTTTTTCATGACAATTTTTCACTAAATCCAGGTAAGAATCATTCGAACCAAAGCGAGGATCTACTTTATAAAAATCAGTAATGGAGTATCCATGATAGGAATATTCAGTCTGATTATTTTCCAGAACAGGATTGAGCCAAATGGCTGAAAACCCGGTGGATTTAATATAATCCAAATTTTTAATAATACCTGCGATATCGCCCCCATGGCGGCCTCCTTTAAATGATCTGTTTGATTTTTCCCTCATATCCGGGTGATTATCATTACTCGGATCCCCATTGGCAAAGCGATCTGGCGTAATCAGATAAAGGACATCTGCCGTTGAAAAGCCCTGCCGCGCTGCAGAATTCTCTTTCCTTTCTTTTAGCGTATAAGGGTGAGAAAAAACCACTTTTTCATCCTTCAAAAAATCAATGCTAAAAGTTTGAGGCTTTACAGTGGGTTGAATTTCCAGATTCAAAAAAAGATAATTTCTGTTGGACGTCTGAATCACATTAACCAATCTTATACCCGGTGAATTAATTTTTGGTCTTAAATAGGCAATATCTTTGGCATGAACCATAATCTGTAAGTCCTTGTTTTTCATACCTGCCCACCAAAAGGAAGGTTCAATATGATCTATTGTAAGCGCGGGATTTGAACCACTTATCTGTAAATGGACTCCCAAAATAAACAAAAAGAGGAAAATGTATTTTTTCATGGTAAAGTATTATAAAATAGACTGAACTAATTAGCTTATTACAATATATTAAAAAAAATATGGTATTGCTTGAATTTTTCCATTATCATTTCTCATTAATTTAATAC
>JBMLQR010000091.1:0-1326 GCA_049241465.1 Saprospiraceae bacterium
GTAAAAACATAACCGGACACCCCAATAAAGTCACCAATATCCAATATTTTTTTAAACAGCAGGTTATAGTGAGATTTATCATCCGTCGGACAAATTTCATCTCTGGCAATATATATTTGCATTCTACCTGAACTATCCTGCAGTTCCGCAAAAGAAGCTTTACCCATTATTCTTTTCATCATAATGCGACCGGCCAGCACCACTTTTTTAAAATTTTCCGGATTATCAGGAAACCCCTTATAGATATCAGAAGCTACATGGCTTACAGGAAAGGCCATGGCTGGATAGGGATTAAGGCCTAAGTTGCGCGCCTCTTCAAGATTTTCTCTTCTTGCTAATTCTTGGTCACTCCACTGCATATTTCTATATTTTTAAAAGAATAGTCGCAAAAATAGGGATATTTAACGTAAAAAAGGAAGCAGATGTTACAAATCGCCTTTTCTCCCATTTATGAATATCCGTTACCAAAGGGACACCGGTTTCCTATGGACAAATATTCCCTTATTCCACAACAACTATTATATGAAGGAACGGTTCAGGAAAAGCAATTTTTTCATCCTGATCCCATTTCGGAGGAAATCATTTTATTGACTCACTCAGCAAAATATTGGGAAGATTTAAAGAACCAAACGCTATCTGAAAAAGAAATCAGAGCCATTGGATTTCCAATGACGCCGCTGCTGGTAGAAAGGGGCCGACATATAGCGGCAGGCACCTTACAGTGCGTTGAATACGCTGTAAAACAGGGTATTTCGATGAATGCAGCTGGGGGAACACATCATGCGTTTAAAGAAAAAGGGGAAGGCTTTTGTGTATTTAACGATATAGCTATTGCATCAAACTACCTCATACACAGTAATAAATTTAACAATATATTAATTGTCGATTTAGATGTTCATCAGGGAAACGGGAGTGCCTCTATCTTCAATGGACAAGGGCAGGTATTCACTTTTTCCATGCACGGGGCCAAGAACTATCCGTTTAGGAAGGAAGCATCGCATTTGGACATAGGATTGCCCGACGGAACGGAAGACGACGCCTATTTAAAAATATTATTCAATATTTTGCCAAGAGTAATAGATCAACATCGACCGGAGCTCATTTTTTATCAGGCTGGCGTTGATATATTGACAACGGATCGGCTTGGGCGATTGTCTGTAAGTCGGGAGGGATGCAGGAAAAGGGATAAATACGTAATGGAAATATGTAAGAAGAATAAAATCCCCTTAGTAGTGACCATGGGCGGTGGGTATTCACCTCAATTATCACATATTATTGAGGCGCATGCCAACACCTTTCGAACAGCTACAGAAGTCTATTTTTAGA
>JBMLQR010000092.1:0-1186 GCA_049241465.1 Saprospiraceae bacterium
GACTCACGTTTTGGTGAAAAGGGTAAATTAAATCTGATGGGGGCAATCCTTATGAAAGCCAGTTTATTTTCCGTTGGATGCCAAACCGGATCCGTATCTCTATCTGCTGATGGATCGGGAAAAAATATTTTTTTACTCTCTAAATCATAAATCCCTATATACGCATGCATCCCCTTTTGCAACCGGAAAGCAAGCCATTTTCCATTTGGGGAATATCGTAGTTGAGACACATTACCCATTACCTTAAAATAAGGATTTACCACATAACCCGATGATTGCCAGGTAGCAAGATGAACCTGATTATTCTGAATAAAAGAAAAATCTGTACTATTGAGTGCCCATGCTGGGTCATTACCTTTTGCTACCCTAATTTCAGATTTATCCTTCAGATTTAGCATATAAATGTGTCTGTCTGTTGGCTCCTGCAATTGTGCAGGATTTGCTGCCAATCCAGATTTATTAACTGGATTACCTCTTACAAAGAGCAATTTAGTTCCATCCGGAGAAAAGGAAAGATTACTTATCTCTATGCCATCATCTCCCTTAAAATGTGTTAATTTTATTGATTTGTAAGAAGGGCTTTCCGCAAAATATACATTTCTGCTACCGGCTTCATTAAACACCCAAGCAGTTTTATTTCCCTGTTTGTCAACCGTTAATTCCGTGGGAAAAGGGACAGACAAGTAATCAGGTATAGACTGGGCCGATAAGTACATCGGTAAAAAAAGGAACAGATAACGAATCATAAAAATAAATTTAAGCAACTTAAAAAAATTTAGGGCTTCCTTAAAATTTTGCCAGCGCGAACATCTTTATAAATGCCATGATCAACTACTAATCTTCCATTCACCAATACATAGGGGATTCCTACGGGATACTGATGAGGATTTTCAAAGGTACTTTGGTCCTTAATGGTTTGAGGATTAAAAATAGTGATATCCGCATAATTTCCAACCTTTAAATTTCCTCTATCTTTCAATCCCATGCGTTGAGCGGGTAAAGCCGTCATTTTATAAAGAGCCTGACTTAAGGTAAGCACCTTTTCTTCTCGAACATAATGACCTAAAACCCTGGGAAATGTGCCATAAGCCCGAGGATGAGGATGCCCTTTGCCCGGTTCACTTAATCGTCCATCGGAGGCAATCATGGTCATAGGATGTTTCATAATACGTCGAACGTCTTCTTC
>JBMLQR010000093.1:0-1190 GCA_049241465.1 Saprospiraceae bacterium
GGTCTGCCTGAATTAAGGAAAAGAGTGAAACGAGCCTGGTTGAAGATAGTATTGAAAATAAACCATCGACGAATTCGTTTGGCCGACAAGAAAATAGAAAAGCTGCTTGAATTAAAGGCATTTTACGACAGAGATGAAGCCAAACATTGTCAGGGCATGAGTTTAGACGAAAAATGGAAAATACTCATGGAGGAAATGGAAAAAACGGAAACTGATTTAGCAGAGTTTAAAAAAGTAAGAACAGAGAAACTGAAGCATTTCCAGCGTAAAATCCACGATTATGGACATCAGATGGCCGCTGAACTCTCTGAATCAAATCTGAAAAAACAGGGACTTCATTACATCAATCAAAAGGCTTCGCCAAGACCTTATATTCTTCTTAGAAACAATATTTCACAACAATAAAATTAAAACCATGCTCATTTATTTATTTTTAGTATTCAATCTATATTTCGTTGAGGAAAATCCCCGTGAAACGCTGATTTTTATAGACAAAACGGAGAGCGTAAAATATACGGGGGCTATTTTAGTCCAGGCAAAATCGGAAATGGAGGAACTGATCGTTCAGCGATTTTACAAAGGATACGACGGCTTAAAAGTCTATTTTATTCACGGTTATACCTCAGCGTCCAAGGCCAGTCAATCTTTTAAAGTGTCGCCGCCTAACTGCAATCCTACATTGCCCTCCCTGAAGAAACAGGTTTGTGACAATAATTATCAAAAACAACTGAATTATTTCAGGAGAAATGTACTCGATTCCCTGGTTAAAACCCTTCAACTGGAGGCAAGTACGCAAACAAAAAATAGTACCGATATTTTTGGAGCCATAGAAACGGCTTGTAATCAAAGGAAAATGATGCTCAGAGCAAATGCCAATGGAAAAATCAATCCAGATTTACACGTATATATTTTCTCTGATATGATCCAAACATCTAATTTCATAAATCTTAAAAACATTGGCCAATTGACCCTTGCGAATGTTGTCCTTAGGGCAGATAAAGATTTGAAATTAGTAAGAGCTAATTATTTAAATTTAGATAGAACTTACCTGCAAGGGATTATCGTTTACGTTAGAACGCCCGATGTAGGCATTAGTACGCCAGCTAATATGAAAAATCTGAAACACTATTGGGAAACCATATTAAATAAATTAGGTGTTAAAGAAGTTCATTGGGGATAAATAAAGGTTT
>JBMLQR010000094.1:0-19023 GCA_049241465.1 Saprospiraceae bacterium
TAATTTATGGGACAGAAGTAACCATTTTTCAACTTATCAGGTTATATATAAAATTAGATTTAGAAGCTAGAAAGTTCTTATTTTGTGCTTTTTAAAAATCACCTCAAATATGCTTACAGAAAATTTCATCGATGCTAATTTATATGATATTGAAACAGCTGTTTTAGGTAAAAAGGTACTCATTAGAAGATTACGGGAGGGCGATGGCAAGATTTTTTATGATCTCGTTGCGGAAAATAATAGTTTAATAAGTGAATATTTTCCGGTAATTACCTCTGCTTTATCTACTTTGGATGGAGCCGAGCTATATGTAAGAAAAACAATTATATCCTGGTTAAAACAGGAATCATTCAGTTTTGGCTTGTGGGATAAAGATAAATTGTGCTTGGTGGGTTACCTTGATATTTCACGAAGAATGCCGGAAAATATAGGTGAACTGAGATTTTTTACAGATAAAAACAGAATGGGTGAAGGTATCATGTCCGATACCTTAAGCACTATGATTCCCTATTTTTTCAACCAGCTTCTTTTAAATAAAATCACCATAAAAGCATCCACTGAAAATTTTACGCTACCTACATTGGCAAGAAAATTCGGATTTTTACGCGAAGGGGAGCTCCGTGGGGAAATTTATAAACAGTCAGGCGATCGCGGCGATGTCTGGGTTTATGGCTTATTAAAAAACATGTACAAATAAAACAATAACATTGATTTCATATATTAACTTATTCCTGGAATGGGGTAAAACCCTGCCAATCAGTAAACAAAATGAATTAATTGCTTTCTTAAAAGCTGTCAATTATGAAATTTCTCAAGAGGAATTTGAAAATCGTTTACTTGCCTTTCGCAACGCAGAACTGAATCCGTTGGCAAACTATCCATCTTTTTCGGGAAATCATAAACACATAGTACCTAATTTAATAGGTCATAGTTTGGCAGCTCTCAATAAGCTTCCAACCCAATATAACCCAAATAGCCAGCTATTCCTTAACGAATTTTTGCGCTATTTTTTAATTCAGGAAAATTTTATCAAGGGAAAAGATATTCTTTCCGACGTATTAAAAGTTGGATTAATTGCCCACGAAGCCACGGATTCATTTCAACAAGATTCCGCTCAATACTCCAGGTTGATGGAGCAATTATTCTCCTTTATCCTGTTAAAAAAAGAGGAATTTCCTGGTGAAAGTACCCATCTGCTTTTTTACAAAGAGGCCATTAGTACGACCCTCGGATTATCCTTTTTTCGCTACTTAGATGAGGCGAGCGTACATTTAACTTTGGAAAGAGTCTATTTTGTCTATCAATATATTCCGCTGGAGGCAAAAGACAGGACATTTGTATTTGATGTATTCCTGCGTATTGCCTTTGAAAGCGCTGGAAATCAACAGAATGACCAACTACCTGTTAGTCCGCTTTTGAGCTGGTACAAAAAAGGAGAAAACAAAGGAATTCAAGATGTAATTGCGGGAAGATTCTTAACCCTTTCTTTAGAAAAGGGTATCGTTAATATTGCCTACTTAACAGAAAAATTCCCTGTTATTAGTGCTGCCATGCACGCTATCTGGCAATTTAATGAAAAAAATATTCTTTCAAATACTTTAGAAAGTAAAGAATTATTTCTCGAAAATGCCGGGAAAATATTGGATGTCATTATTAAATTCCCCTATTTAGTTACCTCAGATACTCAAAATACGGCGCCTATTTATCAATTACTCCAGGGTTTTGACATAATAAAAGAAAGTTTACCAGATGCCATAAAAAGCAATCATGTTTTACAACGCTTTTTGTTGGACAAATATCTTCAATGCGCTGCTGAAAATCCAACTCTTTGGGAAAGCAATGTAGAGAAGATTGGAAATAAAAGTATTTTAGATCGAGGGGTATTGTTAGTTATTTCAGCAGCATTTCATCGCCAAAATGAAATGAGTGAGGGAAAAAACATAGCCCTCTTCAGGTCATTAATTTCATTTACTTTAGAAGAGATTTTACAGACCTACCCTAGTGAATTAGGTTTGACCTTCATAAAAATTATCGTTTCCCCTGACACAGGATTTGGCTTCAGGTATGGTTTTGATCGTCAATGGGCCGATCAAATGGTAGAAGCTGCATTGGCTTTATTTTCACAACATCCGCACCTTATAGCGGCAGAAAATACATGGGATGACTTGTTCTCTGGCGTTTCTGATGCATTGAAGGAATCAAAAATTCAGCAACTCAACCTGCTTCCTGAGTTAACACGCATGATTTTAGAAAAATCTGCTTTACAATTAAACCTGAGAGTATCGTTGGAAAATGGTAAAGAAGAATATCTTCTTATTGCGGGATTAAGGGAAATTTTAGCAGCCTTGTCTGCCAATGAATCATCTAATTCAAAACACCCTCAATTAACCCCGGGGCAATTACTTTCTTTCGTGGAATTATTGCTGGATGCTGTCATAAAAAATCCAAACTGGCTGACTACCTCATATGAAGGTAATCCAATGATTAGAGAGGTATTGGCCATTCCATTCCGCACCTTATCTAAAATACCAGCAGATCAACGATTAGGGTATGACTTACTTACTCAGGTTATCGAATCCGAACTGGAGGCAATCGAAAGAAGTCCGCATTTAATGGATCGGATACAGTACGGTGAATCTCCTTCAGAAAAAACAGTATTAGAGCATGCCTTTAATTTAGTGATTGCATGGTTATTTCCTCCCGGAGAGAGGGCTGGCTTGCATAAAACCAAGCAATTAATGGACGTCATCGCTTATGCCATTGAAGATTTGGTTTCTGAAAATCCAAACACCACTGGATTAGCTATTTTAGAACTTATTTTATCTGATGCGGTAGGATTGGATTTGTCCAATGGGATTATTGAAGACCAAACCGATGAATTGGTTGAAGCCGTCCTGCTTGCCATTGCCACACAACCTGAATTAATACAAGAGGCACCAGGATTGAGGGAAATTGCCCAGGAATCTGCCGGGGCCATTCATCTTTTGTCTATTGATCATCCGGAAATAGGTTTAGAAATTCTTCGAAACCTATTTGAAGAAAGTGCGGGACGATTAACCATATTATTAGAGGTAAATGACACTCAATTCCGCCATTTGCTTATAGAGGCTTTGCAGCAATTTGCTACCGCCATAAGCATGGAACGCAAAAATGGAAGATATACTATAAAATTAAGTGAGGACCAGATTCTTGATTTAGTTCAAATTATATTTGAAGGTGTAGTAGAACAGCCGGAATGGGTGGAAGACGAATATATCCACCAGGTTCTTGATGCTATTTTACAAGCTGTTGATGCGAAAAGTGGCGGGAGAAGAATCCCCTATTTGCTGGTCTCATTACTATTTCAGGCACTCCTTCCAATGGCTCAGGAAAGATCTGAATTGCTTGAAAAAATAGAATTTGGCGAAAAAAGAGAGGCCATTGCCATTAGTTATGTCGTAGAAAGATTGCTAAATCTGTTGTTGGGCTTAGATCTCAAAGATTGGAGGAAAGTAACTCAGGATGAGGCTATTGAAGCCATCGTTCACTTCTATTTAAACCTGATTAATCAGTGGGATATGAGTGCTGCTTCTATTGAAGCTGCTATGACACACCTAAAACAATTAGTAAGGCAGTTTGCTACGGGAACCTTGTCGCAGGATGAGTTTTTGGATTTATTAAGCGAAGAAGATGATGATGAGGAATAAATAATGAATGATTAAGGCATTAATTATGAATGAATTATTATACGAAGTAGGAAAGGTTACCTTTTTATTGGGCATTCTCAACAACCTAAGATATTTTCTTGTGGCTGGTATTCCCTTCCTTATTTTCTATATATTCTATTCAAAAAAGTTCCAAATTTTAAAAATACAACTAAAAGAGGCAAGGAAAAGTGATTTCCTTAGGGAGATAAAGTACTCTCTCCTTTCAGGATTCATTACCGCTTTTATTGTAGCGTTCCTACTCAGGACTTCATTGAAAAACAACTCACTCATATATAGCGATTTGAACGAATACCCAACATACTGGTTATTAGTTAGTTATGCCTTATCTATACTTTTTCACGACACCTGGTTTTACTGGTTACATCGTTTTTTTCATGTTCCATGGATTTACAAACACGTGCATAACGTCCACCATTTATCTGTAAATCCATCTCCCTGGACTTCATTTTCTTTTCATTTTTTTGAAGCCATTGGAGAGGGGCTGGTTATTATTCCTTTAGCCTTTATAGTTCCGCTTCACCCTTATACCCTCGTATTTTTTGGATTTTCCATATTTGCTATTAATGTTTACGGACATTTAGGATATGAAATAGCACCTAAATGGTTTCGACAATCTTTTTTGTTCGAATTATTAAATACATCTGTTTATCATAATCTTCATCATAGCAAATTCAAAGGGAATTACGGATTATATTTTAGAATATGGGACCGAATGATGGGTACGGAAAACAAAAATTACGTTGAAGAATTTGAGAGGATTCAGGCGCGAAGACATATCAACGAATATTCAGACATAAATATTAAAAATTAAGCATGATTTCTTACGAAAAAATGATTCTTCAAAATGGGCTAACGGTATTGATGCATGAAGATAAAAATACGCCCATTGCGAGTATTAGCGTGCTTTACAAAGTAGGATCAAGAGACGAGCATCCTGAAAAAACAGGTTTTGCCCATCTTTTCGAGCATTTAATGTTTGGGGGATCTGTAAATATTCCTGACTATGATGGCGTTATGCAAAGAGCTGGAGGGGAAAATAATGCATATACCAATCATGACTACACCCATTTTTTCACTACACTGCCGGCCGTAAATATTGAAACCGCATTATGGTTAGAATCTGACAGAATGTTAGAGTTAATGCTTCAAAAAGAGGTCCTTGATGTGCAAAAAAAAGTAGTAGTTGAAGAATTTTATGAAACCTGTCTCAATTTGCCTTACGGTGATGTATGGCATGAATTATCTGCATTAAACTATGAAAAACACCCTTATAAATGGCCAACCATCGGTGTACACCCTAGTCACATTGAAAAAGCCAATTTAACCGACGTTAAAAAATTTTACAACAAATATTATCATCCGGGTAATGCCATATTGGTTATTGCCGGACCTATTTCTATTAAAAGGATGAAAGAATTGGCCATGAAATGGTTTAATGATATTCCATCTGGCAAGACGATCAAAAAAAATTATTCCACAGAACCCCCTAAAAAAGAAGCCAGGCATAAACAAAGTCAGGCGGAAGTTCCCGTAGATGCTATATATATGACCTTTCCATGTCCCGCACGGGCGGATAAAGCATTTTATGCTGTTGATTTGCTAAGTGATATATTCAGTAACGGTCCATCGTCCAGATTAATACACCGGTTAACCCGGGAAAACAAGTATTTTAACCATATTGATTGTTACGTTACGGGTGATTTTGACCCGGGCCTTATTGTATTTGAAGGAAGACCTACGGAAAAAATTTCTTTACAGGATGCAGAGGAAATTATAAGTAAGGAGATAAATGATCTTAAAAACCAGTTGATTGAATCCTCTGAACTACAGAAATGGAAAAACAAAGCTGAAAGTACCTTAGTACTTTCAGAAATGGGCATTCAATCTAAATCGATGAACTTAGGCTTTTTCGAAGCTTTGGGAAACGCTGATTTGATGAATGCGGAATCAGAAATATACCAATCTTTGACCGCAGAGGAAATTCAACAGGCGGCAAAGGTTTGGCTAAAAGATGATCAAAAATCTGTACTAACTTACAAGGGAAAATAAAAATCTTGTTAATTTCCTCCCTGGATAGATTTTTCAGTGAAGATTTCTGCCAGTTTTCTTTCCAATTCTGCACCTCTTAAATCCCTGGCGATAATCATACCATTGGGATCCACCAAAAACGTTTTCGGAATAGCTGAAATTTCATATAATTTACTCACCTCATTGGACCAGCCTTTTAAGTCACTGGTATGTTTCCAGGTGAGTTGATCTGCCTGAATAGCCTGTAACCAACGCTCTCTATTTTGATCAAGACTAATACCCAGAATCTCAAATCCTTTTGTTTTATATTTATTATATAACTTAACCACATTAGGATTTTCCTTTCTACAAGGACCACACCAGGATGCCCAAAAATCGAGTAACACATATTTTCCTTTAAAATCAGATAGTTTAATGGGTGTGCCCTCTGGGGAAACCTGGGTAAATTCAGGCGCTTTTGCTCCCTCCATCAATCGCATCGTTCTTTCCAGCATTTCAGAAATTTCCATCGCGGCGTCAGGCGCTTTGTCTTGATACTCAGTAACGAATCTTTTACCATATTTTGCCAATAAAGGGTGTTTAAGAGATTGCATTACTGCAATAGTTGCACCTAAACATTGCATACGGGCATGTGACCCTTCTGGAATTTTACTAATAATATTCTCAATAAAATACTCCACCTGGTTTTCTACTACTCCGGCATTCACCATAACATTCACATAAGTTCTAAAGGTTTCGTACAACCAAATCAGGTGATTATAGCCAGGATCTGAGAAATCAACTTTCGCAAAAAATTCATTTAGAAAATAACTTAACTCGTCAGGATAACGATTATCCTTATTATTTAATTGATAACTTTGGTAGGCATTTAAAGCCATCACTCTATATTGAAAAGGATTCACCATCTTTAGGGAATCTAATAATCGAAGTTTTTTAGCATCTAAACCCGCAAGCTGATTTACCAATTGATTTTGATTTGCTGGGTTTCCTTCACTTAATCCCCTTAAAATTTCTCCCATTTCGTTATTGAGGCCACCAATGATGTTTTTTAAATTATTATATCCATCATTTTCCTTTGAATTTGAAATAACTGCTGTACCGATATTTTCAGCATTGCCGGTTATTACTACCTTATCTTCCTGCCCGAGAATGACAGGAATAACCTGATCGGAATTTTGTCCAATATAAAACATTCTTGGTGTTTGCTTGGGAACATCCATAATAAACTGCCCAGGTTTCTCTGCTGTTACACTATGTTTAGGAGAGAAACTAAAACCATTAAACTCATATAAAAAGAGGGAATTACCTCCCCCACTTAGATTACATATTACTTGAATGGTAGATTGACCCGATAGTCCAGTCTGCAAGAGAGCGAACATAATCAAAAAAACGAACCCTGATAATTTACGCATGCTTGAAAATTTTTACAAATATAAACTAAATTTATTTTAGTATAAAACTAAGTGTTGTTATGAAAGTTTTATACCAATAAAACATTATTTAGGAAATGATTATTATATTGGTATCAAAATTTATTAAACATGATTTATCGCAGTTTTAACACCGCAGGAAAATTTCCCTTTTTGGGTTTATTGATAATGGGATTGTTCTTGTTTGTAATTTTTTTATTTCTCAGGGCACTCTTCATTTTGCTTTATTATTTAACCCCTGTACTCTTTATTCTGATATTAGTTTTTGATGCTAAAGTAATACTCAATCACATAAAATATTTAGGCAGAAAAATCAAGGATAATCCTATTTCAGGTCTGATTCAAACTGGGTTATCTATTTTATTTCTACCTATTTTGTTAGTTTATTTGCTATTCCAAGCACTAATAAACAGACAATTTAAAAAGAACCAAATGAACACTGGGAATAATCAACCGAGTGATTGGGCAGATTTTGAAGAGCTGGAAAGTCAAATACCCATAAAAAAAGCTGATCCAAGAGACTTAGTGTAATGTTTTTTGTGGGTATTATTCTTAGTTTCGTTTTAGGTTTTTCTTATTTATATATTATCTCCAGCTATCTAAAAAACTGGCATAACTTAGAATTTTTACCCAGTAGAAATAATCTATATAATATACCTTTGATCTCCGTTGTTGTGGCAGCGCGAGATGAGGAAAAGAATATATCACTCTGCATTCAAAGTTTGCTTAATCAAGACTATCCTCTCGATAAATATGAGATTATAATTGTTGATGATTTTTCGACAGATAAGACGGCCGAATTAATTAAAAAATTTGAATCATCGGTAACGAATCTAAAGTATCTTTCTTCAAATGCCAATGAGCAAGGACATATAATATCCTATAAAAGGGAGGCCATTCAAACAGGGATAAACGCCTCAAAAGGAGAGTATATTCTTTTAACCGATGCAGATTGTACCGTTCCAACTTCATGGATTACCACCTATTCTGAACAATTCATAAAGGAAGATTGTGCATTCATTGGAGGGCCTGTCATTATTTCAGATAAAAAACAGAACCTTTTGACTTCATTTCAGGATCTCGATATGATTGGTATGATGGTTATAACGGGAGCAGGCTATCAGTCAGGCAACCAACTTTTAGCTAATGGGGCTAACATGGGCTTTTCAAAACAAGTATTTAACGACTTGGGTGGGTATAACCAATTTCCCAGAAAGGCTTCAGGAGACGATATGTTTTTACTGCATCATTTTCACCAATATCACCCAAAAAGTATTCGATTTTTAAAAACACTATCGGCCGTTGTAGTTACGCAACCTGAACATTCTATAAAATCGCTGCTAAGACAAAGAATTAGATGGGCTAGTAAGAATAATGCTTATAAAGAAATGAAAATCAATTTTTCTCTTTCCGTCCTATTCATTGTATCGCTCACAATAGTCATTTTGGGAATACTCAGCATCTTACAAGCGAGCATTTTTTTTCCAATGTTTTGTGTACTTTATATATTTAAAATCTTTAGCGACTATCTTTTACAGAGAGAAGCCATAAGATTTTTCAACAAAGGAAAATTAGAAAAGTACTTCTTCCTATCACAGAACATTCATACGCTGTATATTACCTTGGTAGGTATAATGGCCAGTTTATTTCCAGTTTATCAGTGGAAAGGAAGAAAAGTCAGATAAAATCTTTACTCAAATTCGCTAATAAAGTGGAAAGTAATTTCTGGATTATTCTCTTGTAATAACTTCAAGGCCCAGGGAGATTCTGCGAGATACACCCATTTTCCAGATTTATCTTTAGCGAGATCTCTTTTTCGTCTTTGAAGAAATGCCTGGAGATCTGAATCTTTTTCGGCACTTATCCAACAAGCTTTGTAAAGGTTTACGGGTTCAAATTGAACAGAAGCACCATATTCATGCAACAATCTGTATTGAATAACATCAAATTGAAGGGCACCTACTGTCCCTATTAGCTTTCGGCCATCAAATTCTTTGGTGAACAATTGAGCGACACCTTCATCCATCAACTGATCCAATCCTTTTGCTAATTGTTTGGTTTTCAATGGATCCACATTATTTACGTATCTGAACATTTCAGGAGAGAATCGTGGGATTCCTTTAAAATGCAGCACTTCACCTTCTGTTAAGGTATCACCTATTTTAAAATTTCCAGAATCGTAAAGGCCAATAACATCACCGGGAAAAGCCTCCTCCACTATGGTCTTTTTAGCTGCCATAAAGGACGTTGGATTAGAAAATTTCAGTTTTCTATTCTGTCTTACATGCAAATAATTAGTATTTCGATGAAAAACGCCTGAACATATTCTTAGGAAAGCGATTCTATCGCGATGATTGGGATCCATATTTGCGTGTATTTTAAACACAAATCCAGAAAAGCCCGCTTCATTAGGCTCAATAATTCTTTCCTCCGCTTGCCTTGGTAGTGGTTGTGGAGCGATTTGAATAAAACAATCCAACAATTCTCTTACACCAAAATTATTAATAGCACTGCCAAAAAATACAGGCGAAATCATCCCCAAAAGATAATCTTCTCTTTCGAAGGCAGGATAGACTTCAGCAATTAACTTCACCTCCTCCTTCAGTGTTTTAGCATCTTGAATACCCACAATTTTCTCTAGGAGGGGATCATTCACAGAGGCAATTTCTATAGTATCTTCCTCATCTTGCTTTCCATGAGGCTTAAATAACTTTAGATTTTTCTCAAAAATACTATAAACGCCTTTAAAATGCTGTCCCATCCCGATGGGCCAGCTCAGGGGAGTAACTTGAATATCGAGTTTACTTTCTATTTCATCCAGAAGATCAAACGCGTCCTTCCCCTCCCTATCTAATTTATTCACGAAAACAATGATAGGCGTATTTCTCATTCGGCAAACCTTCACTAATTTTTCGGTTTGACTTTCTACGCCTTTTGCCGCATCTATAACAACAATAACACTATCAACTGCAGTAAGGGTTCTATAAGTATCTTCTGCAAAATCCTCGTGACCGGGCGTATCTAAAATATTTACCTTAAGATCCTTATAATCAAAAGCCATCACCGAGGTAGCCACAGAAATACCTCTCTGTTTTTCAATTTCCATAAAATCGGAAGTGGCTGATTTTTTTATTTTATTAGACTTAACGGCACCGGCCACTTGGATAGCACCTCCGAAAAGGAGCAGCTTTTCAGTAAGGGTCGTTTTTCCCGCATCGGGGTGACTTACAATTCCAAAGGTTTTCCGCTTATTAATCTCCAGTTCATTCATGAAAATAAATTTTCTTAGGTAAAATTGACTGCGAAATTAAAGATTTAAATTATCCTTTTGATAAAAAATTTAGTCGTATTTTGCAGTTTTAAATTCTGTAATTCCTAAACAAAATGCCGGTAAACATTAATAGTGGACTATACCTAAGGGATCCGAAAGAAACCACTTTAGGACAAAGTATATTAAAATATTCCATTATTCTTATTGACGAACTAGGTTTTGAACATTTTACGTTTAAAAAATTAGCTGCTAAAATAAATTCAACAGAAGCATCTATTTACAGATATTTCGAAAACAAACACCTGCTTCTGGTTTATTTATCTAATTGGTACTGGGAATATATGTATGTTAGTATTCAAAATAAATTAGAAAATATTACTTCTCCAACTGAAAAATTAAAAATTGCCATAGCCGGCATACTAGATAGTATGACGAAGAATGATGAAATTTCCTACATTGATGAAGATATCTTGCATAGTATCATGGTAAGTCAAGCGGATAAAGTATATAGAATTAAGGAAGTAACCGAAGAAAATAAAAATGGATTTTTTCTAGCCTACAAAAAAGTAGTCCGCTTTATTTCTGACATCATGCTTGAGGTTGATCCCGATTTCCCTTACGCCAGAATTTGTGCCAGTACATTGACAGAAATGCCAAATCAACAACTTTATTACGCAAAGAACCTACCTTCATTAACAAGTCTTGGGAACGAACAAGATAACCAATCAGAACTACAGAAGGTTATGGAAAATATGGCATTTTCCTGGATAAAAGCCTACAAATAAATAAATTTAAGGCTTAACAGGCATTACTCCAGCTGCTTCTCCTACACAACGGATGATTTGCTGAAACTTTTTTTGTTGTTCGATAAACAAAGAAACGGTTCTTTTTATGCCACTTTTATATTGTAACCTGATTTTATCCATTTTGAAATGAGCCAAGGCATAGTATAAATCGATGGGAAGGACACAGACTGCCTCATATCTTCTCATGTTTGTTTTTTTATCCAGCGTTCCCCTATCCTCAACGGTATTTAGCTTTAAAATACTACCATTCTCTAGCAGAAGCATTACATTTTCTCCTGCTTCGAGCACCTGATATTCCCATTCCATTAAAGCCAGGGTAAGAAAAAACGACTCAATTGAATCATTTTCGGCATAAGAAACTAATAATTTAGCTTCCTCCACCATTTTATTTCCCTCTTCCACTTCAAAATTAGAAGTGACCAACCCGCCAATGTTTAAAGGTTTATCGTAAATCACCCTCGTACTATCAAATGCATCTGTTTCTATTTTAACCGACGTACATTGTCCAGACAATTTAAAACAAGGCAATAAAAACAAAGTAAAAATTAAAAATCTATTCAGCACCTTATTGAGAATTTTTGCAAATATACAACGTCTTATTTAATTAACGTTACGTTTCCACGTTTGGCAAAATTTCCACCATCCAGGCACCTAACAGTAAGATAGTAGCCAAAAACATCGGGACCCAAATCTTTGCCCTTGTATGTGCCATCCCAACCTTCTAACTGATTATTAGTGGTAAACAGCTCCTGTCCATATCTATTATATACCACAAACCGAAGGGAAGTTATCCAACGTCCTCTTACGAGCAACTCATCGTTATTACCATCATTATTCGGTGTGAATGCATTAGGAACAAAGATATTTGGCTCATCACATTGAACATCATCGACGTTAATTCTTATGGTTCCTGTAACAGAACACCCCATTTTACTGGCAATTACCTTGTAAATAGTTGTATCATTAGGCATGGCAATAACTATACTATCTGTTAAACTATTCAGGGTATTAAAAGGAGACCAAATATACTGACAGCCTTCACATCCACTGACTTTTATGACAGCCTTATCTCCCTTGTTTTTAATTAATGTTTCGACATCTGCTGATAGTTTTACTTCAGGATTAATTAGGGTTAATTTTGTGATAAGCGTAGATTCACACCCATACTTATTCATTAATAAAACCGATACTGTAGTATCTTTTGTGATCTGAGCCAAAGCGATGGGACCTTCTAAAGGATCAGATTTAATTACCCCATTTGGTGCCCACAAATAATTTAAAAACTGAGAAGTATCCCTATCAGTTACCTGAATTTTTATAGTATCCGAGGGTAAACAAACAGAATAATTATCCGGCAAAGAAGCTGCAATAGGAAATACAAATAATTTGATAGTATCCAGATACACACATTTATCTGTATTTTCTCCTCTAACGTATAACGTATTTATACCCCGTTCAAGGGTATAGTTTATTTTATCTCCTCTTGATAAAATAGTATTAAAATTTGGTGATTTCGACCAGGTTGGTTGTACCGAAATATTAGTATTTACTTTAATTTCAATACTTCCATGTGCACATAAAGAACTATCTCTACCTGCTGAAAAGGTTACTGGGATTCCATTATTTGAAAGAGAAACCTTCGTATTGAGTTCTTTTCTACATCCATATTGATTTTGAAGGAAAACGCTAACTCTACCCGAGTCTCGCATTAAAAATTTACCCTCTGCACTATTCAGCGGATTCTGGAATGTTCCTCCTTTAGGAAACCAATTGTAACTTAATATTTGAAGGGAATCCAAGTTCTTTACATTAATTGCAACAGTATCTGGTTGTTTACAAAGGACGAGAGAAGACGGCATGGTCGCCATTATAGAAGATAACCTGATTTGGATAGAATCTGTCAAAACACAACCAATCGTATCTGTTGCTTTTACAAAAAATGTATTTAATCCTTGATTTAAAACAGTAGAAACTAATTTTCCTGTTCCAATGATTGTATTAAAATTTGCTTCCTTTGACCAACTATAGGAAACACCATTTGTCAAACCATTGACCGATAAAGAATACTTATCAATATCACATATAGTCGTATCATTTCCAAGGCTAATTTGGTTAAGTAACCCCTTTTTCACGACCACTTCCTTAACTATTTTACAATTATTGAATGGATTGGTTACAGTTACTTTATAATTTCTACTTACGGAAGATGAAAATATTGGATTTCCAATAGAATTACTACTTAAACCTAAACCTGGAGACCATTGATAAGTATATAATGGATTAAATCCTGGATTTAAAACGATAGGAGTCTGGGAACATGCGGTAATTAATGTGTCTAAAGCAGAATCGAATATCTGAGCATTTAAGTTAAAATCCTTATTGATTGAACAACCCACTGTATTGGTAATGTTTAGGCGTAGATTCAATGATTTGTCCGTCAAAATAACTATGGCTGGAGATCCTAGCCCTTCTTTAATTACATTTACCGGCGTCCATAAATATCTATTTTCATAAGGAGAAGAAAGGGTTTTTATTTCTAATTTGAACTCATTATTCGCACATATTTTAATAGAATCAGGAGGAAAAGGAGGTAACAAACTAATTTTTCCAGGTATCAATTTTACTGAATCGATCTTTTCACAGCCCAAAATATTTACCATAGCTACATACGCAAAATGTGCTGATAATGGATAGCCAAAGGTTGGAGCAGCAGATGTATCATTTAAAATTCCCTTCTCATTGGAAGTCCATTTAAAACGTAAAAGAGCCGGAGGGTTTGAAAAGATTGGGGATATTTTTTTAGCTAACGAATCACAAAAAACTAAAGAATCAGGATAATTAAGGTTAAATGGGATATGTGTTAAAGTATTAAGAGAAAGAATCAAAGTATCTTTACAACCCAAATTATTTATGGCGACTACTTTGGAAGGTCTGATTGTAGACCAGGACAAAGAAATGGGGGTACCAGAAGCTATGACCTTATCCTCATTATTCAACCATAAAATTTCATTTACGGGCAGGCTTGAATTTACTTTTAGAAACAGTGAATCGAGGCATTGATCGACATCATTTATGGATAAATTAAAATCACTTCCTGAAGATGGACTGGTAGTAAACACCCTGGATAAGCTATCCACGCAATTTGAAGCAGTAAGCATTAAAGAAATATTACCAGTGGACCCTAAAGGAATATCAAAAACTGGCGATTTCAGTGTGCTTGTAAGTACACTCTTTCCAAAGGATACTGTCCATAAATATTGTGGGGTAGTTACATCATTGGTAACAGAAACATTATTTAAAGAAAAGCGAGAAAAATTTTCGCAAAGAAAATCCAGTTTATTGATAGAAAAATCAACCTCAGTGCCAATAACCTGAAAACGACGAGTCTGAATACTTTCACAAAACTGACCTTTATCGGTAATTAAGGTAAGAACATAAAAACCAATTTCGTTAAACTTCAATTTTATGGCAAAATCCCTACTAATCAGTTCTCTATCTTCCCCTTCACCTAAATACCATTCGAAAGTGCTTGCTTCAGGATTTTCCCGAAGAACGGTAACTTCCGAATTTCTACAAATTTTGTCAGGCATACTAAAGGCAGCATTGGAACCTGTGCAATTCACCACATTATACTGAAAATCTCTTCTTGTTTCTGATAGTAGCGCTTTAGTTACTTTATCATATTCTTCGATACAAACACCAACGACAAACTGACCCAATGTTTGAGGCACCCCTGTCATTATTCCTGTTTTTGAGTCAATAACAAGAGGGAAACTTCCTCCCATCATATTTGACAAATTATAGGTAGGATTAACCCAGACCACTGTGTCATAGGGAGGGCCATCAGGAGGAACTGGCTGTGGAATAGCAAAAGTAGCTCCTTGAAATGGGGTACAGAATTTGTAAACTAAAGAATCAAAATTTTCATCCGTAGCTTTTGAATTCACCAGTAAGGGTCTGTTATTACATACATAAACAGGTGGCCAGGAATTGATAACAGGACTTGAATTACAATCTATCATGGCTGCTTCCGTGAGCAAAATATCGAAGGTGGCACCTGTTTCCAGAGGATTTATGATATTGACAATGGTCTGATTTCTACAACAGCGCTGATAAACAAATCGGTATCCACCTAACCTCGGCAAGAGATTTATGGTATCCTTATAGATGGTGGTATGTACACAAACAGGCGTGGAAATGGTAAGACAAGGACCAGAACTTTCACTAAGCGTATCATTACCTACAGGACTTAATGTGAAAGTAGAGAGCAGAATACCCTCTCTGTTATAAACACCGATGGTAGCCGGATCATCAAAATAAGCGCCATCAGCAGCATTAAAACAATCCCTGAAGACACGTAATGTAATTTCAAAATTATTATTTCCAAGACACCTGTAACCTATTTCACCTCCAACAATATGGGTAGCAAATAGGGATTTTGAGAAAAGAAAAAAGGAAAAACACAAAATAATAAAGCGATAGGTTGACTTATCATTTGCGTAAGAGTAAAACCAACTTTTGTTTAAGCTCCCCATTTTGTAGTTTTCATTTTCTCGATAATGGTCAAAAAGACCTTACATGGCTTATCATCAATTTAATTACAAATATACGAATTTTATCTAATATAAAACAGGGTGAAAATGTAATATGTCCGAAAAATGAAAAATGGCAACCGAGGCTGCCATTTTCCAATGATTATCAATTAATGAAATAAAAAATCATTTAATCAGACTTGTATTTCCTCTTTTCGTGAAAATTTTATTGTCCAAACAAGTAACCTGAAGGAAGTAATTATAAACATCGGGAGCCACCTCATTTCCTTTGTAAATCCCATTCCATCCATTATTTAAATCTGTGGTTGTAAACATCTCTTGTCCCCATCTATTATAGACAACAAATTGAAGTTTTGAAATCCATCTACCCCTCACTTTAAGAATATCATTATTGCCATCATTATTGGGAGTAAAGGCATTGGGGACAAAAATATTTGGTTCGCCGCAATTCACATTATCTACATTGATACGAATTGTTTTCTCCTCCTTACAACCCTTTTTCGAAACCACCACCTTATAAATAGTAGTATCTTGAGGTGTAGCTCTTACGGATGCGATATTTGTTGCATTCAAACCTGTAGCAGGCGTCCATGCATAAGCACAATCGGTACAACCTGTCACTGAAATATTAGCTATCTCATTATTACCTTTTATTAGCGTTTCCTTATCTGTAGCAATATTTACCTTCAAATCTATCAATTCCAACTGAGTTTCCAAGGTTTTCTTACAACCATATTTGTTTTCAAAATTTACATTCACCAGTGAGGTTGCATTTATCTTGTAAATTGCATTAGGCCCTTCATTTGGTTTAGTAGTCAGTGAATTTACAGGAAACCAGCTATAATTTTTCAAGCCCTGATTTGGATCATTATCCTTAATAGTCACGGTGGTCAAATCGACTGGTTTACAAACCACATAATTATCCGGCATAGAAGCTTCAACCGGAAATGCACTAATGACCACGGTATCTCTCCAGAAGCAGCCTTTAGCATCCGTTCCTTTAAGATAAAAAATATTTTCAGCTCTACTCAAGGTATCTCTTTTTAAGGTAGCCTGATTACCCAAATTATTGGAAAAATCTGATACTCTTGACCACTGGAAGGAAAGTGGAAGAGAAGACTTAGCCGTCAAAGTATAAGGGCCATAATTACAAAGCGTCGTATCCCTACCAGCAGAAATAACTGCGTCAGGACTTACCTGAGCATTTACTTTCCATGCCAGATTACAATTGGTTTTAGGGTCAGTAATTTTTACGGTATATAATTGATTGGTATTCAAAGTAAACGTAGGATTAGCCACATTAGCATTATCCAGGCCCGTTACAGGAGACCATAAATAGGTCACTAAAGGGCTTTCAGGAAGATTAACTTTTTTTGGAATACCAGGGCAAAAATCTAGTGTGGTATCCAATTCCACCACAGGAAGCATAGGACTCACCTCTATGCGCACTGAAATTGTGGTATCACAACCCGAGGCAGGATTCTGAATTTTCACAGAATAAGACATTGATTCTTTTAACTTTACCGTAGGATTACCTTTGGTTGTTTCACTCAGGCCTGTGGCAGGACTCCAGGAATAAATCAATGTATTATTAAACTTTGGATTAATCTGCTTTCCAACATTATAACAAACGGTTGACAGGCTGTCAATGCCGGTTTCCGCACCAAAAGGTTTGACTATGGCATTGACAAAAATGGTAGTATCGCAACCAGTTACAGGCTCTGTAACCTTAACTTGATACACCCTATTTTCAGAGGTTGTTATCTTAGGATTACCAATGTTTGGATTACTTAGTCCCACCGTTGGTGTCCACTGATAAGTAAGCGAAGGATTAAAAGACTTGTTAACTTCCTGTGCAATATTTGCACAAATAAATACTGAATTTTCGACACCGGTTTTGGCAGGAAATGCTCTTAATTTTGCATTGTAAGATACCGTTGTATCGCAACCTGTAGCAGGATTAGATATCTTTACTTGATATATTATGTTATTTGAGATAGTTACGATGGGATTACCAATAGCAGTGTTACTCAATCCAGAAGCTGGTGTCCACTGATATGAAAGAGCAGAATTAAATCCAGGATTTGTTTGGGTTGCAACATCTCTGCAAAACAACCTTTCATTTTCAAGCCCGGATTTAATTGGCTCATGTATTGCCACTGGAAAAATCAAGGTAGATTTACAGCCGAGGGCATTGGAGAGATTTAGAGTAATAAGGGTTGGTGCATCCATTTTAAAGGTGGCTAAAGAAGCACCCTGACCTGAAACCAAATTTCCATTGGTTTGCCAATCGTAGGTTAGCGTCCGGTTCACTTCTTTATTTTGAATATTTACTTCAAAATTTGACCCTCTGCAAACCACTGAATTTTGACCAGCTAAAGGTAAAGAAATTACATCAACTGCAACAGCATTAATAACGGCAGAAAAAGTACTTTGGCAGGCAGTTCCTTTTTCATAATATAAGGTAATTCTATTTTTACCCGCTGACGGGAAAGTTAATTTGACTGAATCACCCTTCGCAACTAACTTTTCCGCCCCAGGTTCTCCGAGATACCATTCTACTGATTTAACCCCTAGGGTACTTTGTTTTAAGGTGAAATTTG
Source organism: Saprospiraceae bacterium (assembly GCA_049241465.1). Taxonomy (GTDB): domain Bacteria; phylum Bacteroidota; class Bacteroidia; order Chitinophagales; family Saprospiraceae; genus BJGN01. The sequence goes on from JBMLQR010000094.1 coordinate 18,399, forward strand.
AACCTACACAAACTTCCGTCGGAGCTTCAAAAGTAGCTTGAGGCACCGTACAATTCACCACATTGTATTGAAAATCTCGACGAACGACAGACAACAAATTTTTGGTGAATCTATCATACTCCTCTATACAAACAGCCACCACAAATTGACCCAAAACGGGTGGTACCCCCTTCATGATGCCTGTGTTAACGTCAATGGTTAAAGGATTATTCCCACCAAGAACATTAGCTAAAGAATAGGTTGGGCTCAGCCAAATAACAGGTTGAAAAGGTGGCGCAGTAGGAGGTATAGGTTGAGGCCTTTGAAGCGTTCCACCTACTAATGGGGTACAAAGTTTATAAGCAATAGAATCGTTATCTACATCGGTAGCTGCAGAATTTACATTGAGTTCCTGATTGGCACAAACATAAACGGGAGGCCAACGATTTACCACAGGACTTGAATTACATTTTTGCATAGCTGCCTCGGTAAGTAAAATATCATACGTAGCCCCAGACTCAGTAGGATTAACTATATTAGATATAGTGGTATTACGGCAGCAACGTTGATACACAAAATGATAGCCCCCTTCCCGAGGATTTAAGGTAATTACAGTTCGGTAAACGGTTGTATGAACACAAACACT
>JBMLQR010000095.1:0-12516 GCA_049241465.1 Saprospiraceae bacterium
TATTAATAAAACGCATAAGTATCTATATTGTGTTCAAATATGTAAAGAATGAGCAAATATAAAAATCTATTAACCATCTTAGGATTTTTACTGGTAGTAATAGGATTCTTAAGTATGATAGTAAGTGTTGTTGGATTAAAATTTTCCTTTCTGCTATTTTTGGAAAGCTGGGGCTCATTGGTAGGCTTCGTCCTCAAATTATTTATAATAATGACCGGCTTTATATTAACTTACCTTGGACAAACCAATTTTTCAGGTAAGTAGCCCAGACTAACTCAGGTGGTGTACAAGTAAATTACACCCCCTGATTTCAGCATTATCGAGCCTTCCTAAAATTTCAAAGGTACCGTCCTGACATTTTCTGCCTAAATCGTCTGTTGCAATAAAGGAAATAGAATCTTTATTGGCTAAATCAATAATATTTACGGCACCCACTTTTCCATCGGGTACTTCACGAAAAGGATCTGTGATATCTCTGATAAAAATTTTGAGAGAAGAAGATTCATAGAAATAGCCATCGGCGGGAGCGTAGGCTTGGGAAAGTAACTCAGTCATTCCATATTCAGAGTGAATATGATCTACTCCAAAGGCAGTTTTTAAAATATCATGTAATTCTGATCTGGGAATTTCTCTACCCTGCCCTTTCATTCCCCCTGTTTCCATGACAATGAGTTCCGGAAATTGAAAGGTAAATTCAGAGGCAAGCGATAAAAGAGCAAAGGAAACACCTAATAAAACGACGGGTATATTTTCTGATTTAGCTTTTGACAGCAGGGTAACCAGGCTATCTTTGTGATTCAGAAAAAAACCAGAATAATCTTTAAATTTACTTTTTCCTATAAAATAACCCGCCATATCCACTAAGGAAGAGCCTTTTCGCTCCAGATAATGAGGTAAAAGCGCCATAAAGGCATAATTTTCCACCGGGCCATACCTTTCTTCAAAGCAACGCACTGTGTTTTCCAAATAATTATTTAATGAACGAACGGCATGATTACTTTGTGTGGACCCAGAAGTACCGCTACTGGAAAAAATAGTCTCCGGTTCCCAAGAGCCTGTTTGAATCAACTGATGTTTAAAAAAGTGAACCGGTAAACAAGGGATGGAAAATAAATTTTCCTGTTTAGGCAAACAATTTGGGAGAAGTTCAAGGAATTTCTGATATAAAGTATTATTTTTTGACTGGAATTGAAAAATTTCCCAGGCTCGGTCATTAAATTCCTTGTTATTATTCGCAACGAAATGACGGTATTTCGTGTTATCATTAACCATTTAATCGTTTTTATTTATAAATTTTCAATCATGAAATCGATGTCATTCACCCCCTTTACTTGGATATTAGCTACAACTCTTATTTTAACAGAGAGTTGTTCGCGCCCGCCAGAATTTCCTGATGAGCCTGTTATCGAATACATAGGATTAAGCAAAAATACAATTATTCAAAGTAGAAGTAGTCAATTGCCTCAAGATACCATTGAAATAAGTTTCAAATTTACTGACGGAGATGGAAATTTAGGCAATGCGGACAGCGTAAATATTTTGTTAACAGATAGCCGGGATGGGTTTAACCACTTATTTAAAATAGGTGAAATACCACAATTAGGAGCTGGCAGAGGGATACAAGGAAATATAAAGCTATCGTTAACGAATAGATCTGATACCCGCTATTTTTGTTGCACCTTTCCGAACACGCGCCTAACCTGCATACCAAGCACCAACTTTCCCAAAGATTCCTTATATTATAGCATAAAAATAAAAGATAGGGCTGGAAATTGGAGTAATACCATCAAAACGGAAAATATCACCATTTTATGTCAATAGCGAGTTAAATCCAATGGATTCCTTTCTTCAAATGAGACAGGGTAAATTCCTCAGGAGAACCATTTTCCACCTGATGGTCATATTCCCAGGAAGCCATAGGCGGCATGCTCACCAAAATAGACTCTGTTCTACCATTGGTCTCCAGGCCAAATTTAGTTCCTTTATCCCAAACCAAATTAAATTCGACATATCTGCCGCGCCTGACATACTGCCATTTCTTATTCAAGTCATTAAAAGGACGATCATAAGTACGTTGAAGTATGGGAATATAAAGCGAGCAAAAAGATTCTCCCACCGCTTTAACAAAATCAAAAGAAGACTCCTTATCCTCTCTTTTAGCGGCGACTAAGCGGTCAAAAAAAATACCCCCAACGCCTCTTGTTTCCTTTCTATGGGGAAGAAAAAAGTAATCATCAGCCCAGGTTTTAAAGGTAGGATAAAAGGAAGGATCATGCAGATCACACACATTTTTCAGACCTGTATGAAAAAAGACAGCATCTTCAGGATCAATATAATGAGGCGTCAAATCGATACCACCGCCGAACCACCACAAGCCGTTATCCATTTCAAAATAACGAACATTCATGTGAATAATAGGTGAGAAAGGATTAGATGGGTGTAAAACGATAGAAACACCGGTTGCAAAAAAATCACCAGCTGGAATATTTAACCCTTTTGTGGCCTTTTCATTTAAGACACCTTCGACGGCAGAAAACATAACGCCGCCCTTTTCAATTTTTTTTCCGGTAAGTACCATACTGGTTCCACCGCCACCTTCGGGTCTTTTCCAGGCATCGACAAGAAAAGGAGTACCGCCATCAGCCACAGATAATTGCTGGCAAATATCTTCTTGTAAGGACTTAAAATAATTACTAATATAGTTCATAATATGATTTGTCATTTAGGTAAAGCCTATAAAATTTGTACATTACTCAGGCAAAGCACAAAAATAATAAAATGGCGTCAGCAGAATTAATTTTAAGCCCAAATGGTAGAATTTATCATCTCGATTTATTGCCAAGTGAAATAAGTACTACCATTATTTTGGTTGGAGACCCAGGTCGCGTAAGCCAGGTATCAAAAAAATTTGACAAAGTGTTCATGCAAAGAATCCACAGGGAATTTATTACCCATACAGGTATAATAGGAAAAATGCCTGTTTCTGTAGTAAGTACTGGCATTGGCACCGATAATATTGATATAGTTATCAATGAACTGGATGCCTTAGTGAATATTGATTTTAAAACGGGAAAGCCGAAGGATACACATACTACCTTAACCTTTATAAGAATTGGCACCTCAGGTTCGCTGCATGAATCTATTCCCATAGATAGTTTTCTGGTAAATACACATAGTCTCGGCTTAGATAACTTGTTATCGTTCTATGATGTTGAAAACAATCAGGCATTAGAGGCATTTAATGATAAAATACATGCTAAATACCCTGCATTAGGTCAATTGCCTGTAAAACCCTATTTAACGGCCGCCGATGAATCATTAATAGGTCTTTTTAAGGATGACATGCAAACAGGAATAACCTTAACAGCCCCAGGTTTTTACGGTGCACAGGGTCGTCAGTTACGCTTAAAGAGCCGCATGAGAAATCTATTGGAAACGATAGCTAACGCAAAAAGGGAGGAAACGAGCCTTACGAATTTCGAAATGGAAACAAGTGGCATCTATGGATTGAGCGCCCTTTTAAACCATAAGGCTGTAAGCTGTAATGCGATTCTTGCCAACAGACCACTAAATATTTTTAGTCAGAAGGCAAATGAAAGCATAGAAAAATTAATCGATTTGGTACTCGCACGTGTGATAAAAGAAGAATGAGACATAAAAAAGGGACAAGAATCAGACTCCTTGTCCCGCTAAATGGTATGTTAGATAACCTCTCTCCGATATATGTGTTATGATAAGTATAACAAATAATACTATAACGAGATTAAAATGCTATTATTTTGGTTACAAATATGCATTTATAAATAATACTTATATCTCGTTAATCATAAACAGTTCAAATATAGTAATCTATCCTTATATATAATTAATATATTAAAAAAATATTTCAATAATTTGATTACAATTTACATATTATACTGATATACAACAATTTGATAATTTTATCAAATCAGATAAAATAACTTAGAACTATAATAAAAAGGGATTGTAAAGGAGGGGAAAAAATAAGGTGAGCAACACAACGAGCGCTCAACTTCGTACCCTTGCTGCGTTTCCACCCTGGGGGATTAGAAGGAGCAGCACCAAGTGCGCCCACCGGACTGCAAATATAACTAATTTTTACAAAGAGTTATATTATATTTTATTTTTCTGGCGAAATAACCTCTGTTTTCTCCCCAAAATATTGAACGAACCGTTGCATTTCGTTAGCCAGCGCTGCATTTTGCGAGGCTTTAAAATAAGTTTCTGAAAGCGCCCTCAAGGTCTGGAACATAAATCGGTCCATTTCACTGACCATCATATCTTTTGTCCACAGGTCTATTTTGAGCGTTTCCTGGTGAACGCCATCGAACAGCGACAATAAAATAGCTTTACACGTTTGATGTTCAGCGGTTCCATCATTTTTATCAGCCGTCCATAAAATATCAATAGGCACCTTATTTTCATCGAGCCCTACTTTAATACTTATTTCATTAGTGTGGGCAACTTTAGGGTTTTGCATAGACAAACTATTTTATTTTTTTACAATGAGCGTGTAATTCTTTACGTAGAGACCGCCCCAGACACCGAGCGCTCCAGACACATTGGTCTTTACCCGGGTATAGGTTGAAAAGGGACCTTGGTTATTGATGCTAAATTCGAGGGTATTCCAAAAATCGAATAAAGATTGATCCATGGTTACCCACCGAATGGTTGTTTGCTTTCCTACCGGATAAAGGCCAAAAGTACTAAAATTAAATGATTCACCATCGGCTCCAGGTCGGGGAAGATTTAGTTTAAAATTTTGTCCATTGAATAATCTATCATCAAAAAGGGATCCGCCCCCCGGCGTAATAAATGGTCCATCTTCCATCCTTACCTGGTATCTATAAAAATTTTGTTGCGTTTTAGGATCAGCTAATTTAGAGGTTAGCAACAAAAATGAATCTTGATTAGCCCCTGGATTAGGGACAAACTGAAGAGAATCGAGCGGAACGGGAAGAGGGATTGTGGTTGAAGCGGTAATCTTCTTTCCTTCAGCAAGTATCTCAATTTGATATTTTTTACCCGCCTGTCCCGGCATGGCCTGAGCCAGATCGGCATAAAAGCAAACATTGGGAATAAAACTATTATTTTCAACGTTAAATCCTAAAATTTTTGCCGCCTGCGCTTTTAAATTTGCTGGTAAATCTTTAAAGCAAACCTCTGTTAGCGAAATCTTCCGATCGCCTTCAGAAAGCGTTACCTTTGCCCCGGAAACATAATTATTATTCAGCGTTTCTGTGGAAATACTTGATAAAAAAGGGAGTGTTTTGGTAATCACCAGGAAGGCAGGATTAGCATTATCACCCGCCTCAATAAAGCCTTCAACCACCATTTGTGGTTCCTGCTGTAAATTTTCTGGAATAAAAGGTTCTTCGCAAGAAGATAATAAAAGAGAAAAAGGAAGTAAAAACTTCACTATTGGGTACCTCATAATGATTGGTTAAATTTATAAGGCAACAATAAAAGGAAGGTAGAGGTTTAAAAAAGTTTCCTGTAATTAAGAAACAGTGCATTTCCTATCACGATAAGGTCAGAAAAAGCCATGAAAAGTGCTCCCCAGGTGGGGTTGAGGAAACCTCCCATTGCTAATGGGATAGCAATAATATTGTAGGAAAATGCCCAGAATATACTGTTTTTTAGCGTATTAACCGTCAATTTTGAAATATCTATGGCCTCCAGTAATTTACTAAGGTTACCATTCATTAAAATCACCTGAGCCGATTGCACAGCCATCTGAGAGGCATTACTAATAGATATTCCTACCGAGGCACGAGTAAGAGAAGGGGCATCATTTACCCCGTCGCCTATCATTGCGGTAATATTTTCGTTGGAATATCGGGAGATTATGTCTAATTTTTCAGAGGGCAATTTACTCGCGAAATAATGATCGATTCCCAAATCATTTGCGACTTTTTTAGTTTTACTTTCATTGTCTCCGGAGAGAATCAAAGTTGAAATATTTCGTTCTTTGAGACCACTAATTACCGATGCAGCTTCCGTTCTTACCTTGTCTGAAATGATAAATGAGGCCCTGACTTCATTATTTATGAGTAAAAAAAGATCGGCATTGGGTTTATTTAGTTTACCCACCGGCCAATTTCCGAGGAAATATACATTCCCCTTATCATCGATACCACTGACTCCGACGCCTTTATCTTCCCAAACCTTGGTAAAAACAGGTAATACCTCGGGGTTATTGAAAGATTCAAAGGAAGTGAGAATGGATTTGGCAATAGGATGAGCAGAAATTTTTTCTAAATGATAGCAAAGCGCTTTCACATAAGCGGCATCATCGGGACGAGAAGTAAGTGGTTCAGAAATAGTAAATTCCCCGGTTGTCAAGGTACCTGTTTTATCAAAAACCATGGTTTTCAGGTTACCCAAAGCCTCCAGGGTTGCCCCCCCTTTTATAATTACGCCACTTTTTGCCAATCGACCTACCCCAACCATTACGGCCGTAGGTGTAGCGAGACCCAGGGCACATGGGCAGGAAATAACAAGTACAGCAATAGACCTGAGCAGAGCATCCTGGTAAGAAATATCAAATAAAAAAGCAGCTACTAAAAAGGTAGCTAAGGATAGAAGTAAGACAACGGGCACAAAAATGGCGCTCATTTTATCGGCAAAGCGTTGTAAAGCAGGTTTATCATTTCTGGCCATTTTTACCAGCGCAATCATATTACCCACTACCGCATCTCTTCCTTTTGCTTTAACCTTACCCTCCAAAATTCCGTCAAATAATCTGGTTCCACCAATGGCTAACTCCCCTGTTTTTTTAAGCACAGGCATAGATTCACCCGTAATTAGCGATTCATCTAAAAGGACCTCTACGGAGGTAATAATCATGTCGGCAGGAACTATTTCGCCGGCAGAAACCAGTAATACATCGTTTAATTTAATCTGAGCGGCTTCCACATCTTCAATACGACCATCAGGTAACTGTCTTCTTGCCGACCCTTTTTGCAAATTCGCTAAAGACTTTATAGCTGACGTAGTTTGATTAACTGCTTTTTTCTCCAGCCAATTTCCCAATAAAACCAGCGTAAAAATACCTGCAGCTGTTTCAAAAAAGTTTAGGTTTCCATCCATTTTGATAAGACCGATCACACTATATACAAAGGCTGCGGTACCACCCGTAAAAATCAACACATCCATATTTGGAATACCCATTTTTAGTGACTGGTAGGCAGAATTTCCAAAGTGAACCATACCGATGAACATAGCTGGAGCGGCAAGTATAAAGGAAATCCAAATATTATGCATAAATGGATAGTGAATGCCCAAGGCCATAAGCACATGGAAAAGCAACAAAGGGGAGGTAAAAACTAAACTAATCCACAATTTAAGAGATGCACCTTTTAAAGAATTATCTGATTCCTTACTTACAGTATATCCAAGTTTGGTAATACCTTTTTTAACCTCTTCAACCGTCATGGAGTCATTAGATATAACAAACTGAGCATCACCCGTTTGAAAATCTACACTCACCTCTTCGAGGCCTTTTTTTTCAAGAAAACGAGTGATTCCCACTGCACATTGAGCACAATCCATCCCTTCAATTTTCAGTTCAATGCATTTTGACTCCACCGTTCTTTATTTTTCGATAAAACAAATCAATCTATTTAAAGGTTGACCCTATTATTACCTTAAAAATAGTAAAAGTGGCGGTCAAATCAATTATATTTGAGCACATAAGTAGTCATCATGGAAAAAATATTAGTTGCCAACCGGGGAGAAATTGCTCTACGAATTATTAAAACTATTAAAAAATTAGGTAAAAAGGCGGTGGCCGTTTACTCAGAAGCAGATATAGATAGTTTACATGTTAAATATGCAGATGAAGCCTATTGTATTGGCCCGGCTTCTTCCTCTTCATCCTATTTAAGGGGAGATATTATCATAGAAACAGCCCTAAAGGCAGGCGTAGATGGCATACATCCTGGTTATGGATTTTTGAGTGAAAATGCAGATTTTGCTTCTCAGGTCGAGAAAGCAGGCATTATATTTATTGGACCAACGGCAGAAAGTATTGATTTAATGGGTAACAAAATTGCTGCCAGAGAGACGGTTAGAAAGCAGGGGGTACCGCTGGTTCCCGGAAATAAGAATACCTTAACATCCATTGACCAGGCCAGAATCATTGCTGCTGACATTGGTTTTCCCATTTTAATAAAAGCGGCTGCTGGCGGTGGAGGCAAAGGAATGCGGAAGGTTATGAATATGGAAGAGCTTGAAAGCCAGATGGAAAGAGCTCAAAGTGAGGCATTAGCCTCTTTTGGTGACGATGCCGTTTTTGTTGAAAAATACGTAAGTTCTCCCCGCCACATTGAATTTCAGATAATGGCTGATCATCATGGAAATGTTGTTCACCTTTTTGAAAGAGATTGCAGCATTCAAAGAAGGCATCAAAAACTGATTGAGGAAGCACCGAGTGTAGTTTTATCAGATAAATTAAGGGAAGAGATGGGAAATGCGGCGGTGCAGGTAGCAAAAAGCTGCCAATACAGAGGCGCAGGGACCGTAGAATTTATTGTAGATGAAAATCTACAGTTTTATTTTTTAGAAATGAATACCCGCTTACAAGTGGAACACCCGGTGACTGAATTCATTACTGGTTTGGATTTGGTGGCTTTACAAATCTCTGTGGCAGAGGGAGAAAAACTGCCATTTACCCAAGAGGATTTATCTATAAAAGGTCATGCCGTTGAATTGCGTATTTGCGCAGAAGATCCATTTAATCAATTTTTACCTTGTACGGGTGTTCTGAAGACTTATGTCCCACCTGTGATGGAAAACGTGCGGCTTGATGATGCGTTTATAGCTGGTATGGAGGTTTCTATCTTTTATGACCCTCTCATTGGCAAATTAATAGCCTTTGGTGATAACCGGAATGCTGCCATAAGAAATCTTTTGGAAGCCATTAAACGATTTGATATATCTGGTATAGAGACTACCCTTCCCTTTGGAAAGTTTGTTTGCGAACACCCAAACTTTATTTCAGGTGAATTTGATACCCACTTTATCGAAAAATATTTTACCCCAGAACAAATCAATGAAACCTACGAGGAGGACGCATTACTTGCGAGCAAAATAGCGTTGAGCTTATTTTTACAAGATAAAGACAAGGTAAAATTTATGGGTGCTTAATATCACTAACCATCACAGGTGTGCCCCAATTTACCAGGGAAAAAATATTATCGTCCACGGCAAATGAGACCACCACTTCTATGTTACCTTGAGAAATCCAGGCATCGTCAAGGTTCAATGGTAGCCATTGATTTCCATTTTTATCGGTCATTCCCCAAAAACCACCTTCGAAATCGTAGTAACTGAGCTGAACCGATATGTTATTATATACCTTTTTTGCCATATCCTTTTACACTAAAGCATTTGAGGAATTAAAAAGCAATTGTCTGATATCCTTTATTTCCGACAATAAAGCATTTAACGTCATATTTTCGTTTTCGATATTCCTGGTAACTTTTAGCCTCACCTCCCAAAATTCAAGTATATCAGATAGCTTTACGGAAGTAACCTTTTCCTCTTTATTGCCCAGGTAAAGGTTTACGACACCTTTAGACAGAGAATTTAGATCAATTTTATGAATCAGGATATTGTTTTTAGTAACAACCACATAAAATTTATCATTTGAAATAGATTTAACGCCCGACGCTGGATCTAATTTTTCAGCAATGAGGACATCACCTGGTAAAAAAGCGGGATAGCCACTATCCGTTTGCACTTCAAAAGCGCGGAGGTTTAGCCCCTTCAAATGAGCACCTGGTAGTTTCAAACTCTCCAATGAAGCTAAGAACTGACTATTTCTTCTTTCCTCGGCATATTTTTTTCCTAACATTTGAGGAACAAAATAGATAACATCGGAAACGCCCAGAGCATCGGCATAACTTTTAGCTGGCAGCCATTCTTCTGGTTGAGAAAAATGACTACCTTTTCCTGTTAGTAAAAAGACCGGATTCATTTCGTATTTTTCTACCCCTTTTCTTAACAGTTCGAGGGTAACATCTCTTCTACCCTTTAGTATTTCGCTGAGAGACTGAGGAAGGTAGTCCAAAGACAGGGCAAATTGCCGGCTTGAACGTACCTTTCTTAGTCGTTTAAGTTCATCATGACAAAAGATGAACCTATCTGTGACCATTGTATTCATGTAGTTTTCTCGTTTTCCTACACAAATATAACTTATTTGTAAACTATTTAGTGTTATTATTCAACATAATTTACATTAAAATTTATTTACATGTAAATTAATTCAACAATTAGCTGCTGCTGAAATAATTTGAAGAAAATCATTGGCTTGCAAGCTTGCCCCTCCAACCAAACCACCATCTACATCAGGCATGGAAAACAAAGTAGCAGCATTAGAAGCATTTACACTGCCTCCGTAAAGAATGATTAATTTTTCAGCGACGGCAGCGCCATATTTTTGTTCGAAGAAATGGCGAATAACTTCATGCATTTCCTGAGCTTGTTCAGCACTTGCGGTACGACCCGTTCCAATAGCCCAGATAGGTTCATAAGCAAATACCACCTTCGCTACTTCCTCCGCACTTAGATGAAAAATACTTTCTTCTAACTGATTGGTAACAAATGCGTTTTGTTTATTTTCCTCTCTGACTGACAGTGGCTCACCGCAACAAAATATTGGCGTTAAACCTTGACGCAGTACCTTAGAAACTTTTTCACTTAAAAATTTATTAGATTCATTAAAGTACTCTCTGCGTTCAGAATGACCGAGAACCACCTGATTGATATCCATACTTTTTAGCATAGCGGCAGAAATTTCACCAGTAAAAGCACCTTTATCTTCAGAATGGCAATTTTGAGCTGCCAGCTGAATCAAACCATTTTTATTCACAATAGGTTTGAGTACATCCAAATAGACGGCAGGTACACATAAAGTAACAGACGTACCATTCAATTCGGGCAAATTGGATACCAAATTATTGGTCAATTCGAGCGCGGAGGAATAATCCAGATTCATTTTCCAGTTTCCTGCTACCCATTTATTTCTTTTTACCATGTAAAAACTATTTTTCTGCGAAGGTAATAGGGAAAGCATTTAAATCCAAAACAAAACTAATTTTGCAAAAACAAAATCGCTGCAATGGAATTTGGAAAAGTAGAGAATCTGTCTGATATTTTATGGAATTTACCTCCAAAACCACATATAGAGGTCATTAAAAATTCAAAACCTATTCATTTTCATATTGGAACCACTGGATGGGCTGAAAAGGAATGGGTGGGAAGTATTTATCCTAAGGGAACAAAACCAGCTGATTATCTTGGCCAATATGCAACGATTTTTGACTCCATAGAATTAAATACTACGCATTATCAGATACCTGACCATTTAAAAATAGAACGATGGTATGATAAAAGTGCGCCTGATTTCAAATTTTGCCCAAAGTTACCCAGAGCCATTAGTCACCATAAAGGATTGGGTAACGGTACTGACAATATATTATTATTTTGTGAATCCATTTCAGGCTTAAAAGAAAAACTTGGTCCCTGTTTTCTTCAACTTCCCCCTTATTTTAGTCCTGATAACCTGGACATTTTAGAGACATTTTTTCAAACCTGGCCAAAAGAAATCGCTTTACACGTTGAATTTCGACATGAAGACTGGTATTTACCCCCAGCATTGGATAAACTAAGCGAACTGTTAATACATTATCAAAAAGGGATAGTCATGACCGACGTTGCAGGAAGAAGAGATGTGTTGAAAATTGGTGCTACTACAGACATTGTATTTGTCCGATTTGTTGGAAATTCAGGACACCCAAGCGATGGGGAAAGATTAAAACAGTGGGTAAATACCTTGTGTGAATGGGTCGATGCAGGCATTCAGGAAATATATTTTTTCCTTCATCAACCGCAAGCGAAAGCTATTCTGCCTATGTACCAATATATTAAGAGTCTTCAAACAGCCACAGTCAATTTTCAAAATATGAGAGAGCTAAAATCAGATTCTGAAGTCACTGAAAAGGGGCAATTAAAATTATTTTAATGATAAAATAACCTAAAAGCACCATAGTTTAAGTGGCATACGTTTATATTAGCAAAAAATACAGTGGTGAATAAACATCAATTCAAACCAATTCAGGAATTACTGGAAACAGAATCGGGAATACCCTTTATACATAGAGACCTAAGTTGGTTGAGTTTTAATTATCGGGTTTTACAAGAGGCCATGGATTTATCAGTGCCTTTGTTTGAGCGTATCAAATTTTTAGCCATCTACAGTTCAAATCTGGACGAATTTTTTAAAGTCCGAATGGCCTATCACAGGTATTTGGTTCGTGCTGGAAAAAAGGCAAAAAGAGAATTAGAACACGATCCCAAAATGACCATTAAAGAAATCCGCCGCATAGTAAATCTGCAACAGGAGGAATTCAGCAGTGTTTTTTTAGACCGAATCGTTCCAGAGTTGAAAAAACACAATATTTATCTGAGACGACGGTTGGATTTAAATAA
>JBMLQR010000096.1:0-2584 GCA_049241465.1 Saprospiraceae bacterium
AGGATTTTGCCTTACCTGCCGTTAATGTAATCAATACAAGTACTATAAATGCTGTGCTAGAAACAGCTGCTGCTGTAAATTCTCCTGTAATTATTCAATTTTCTAATGGGGGTGCTGCGTTTTATGCTGGAAAAGGATTAAGCAATGAAGGACAAAAAGCAGCCATTGCCGGTGGTATTTCAGGTGCTTATCATGTTCATGCCCTTGCTGAGCATTATGGAGTTTCTGTTATTTTGCATACTGATCATTGCTCAAAAAGTTTATTACCCTGGGTTGACGGATTATTATTAGCCAGTGAAAAACAGTTTGCTTCAACGGGTAAACCACTATTTAGTTCTCACATGCTTGATTTATCTGAAGAATCATTAGAAGAAAATATACATACCTGTGTTGAATACTTCAAACGTATGGCACCCATGGGTATGACCCTTGAAATAGAATTGGGTGTTACCGGTGGAGAAGAAGATGGCGTTGACAATTCCGATGTTGATAATGCAAAATTATATACTCAGCCTGAAGAGGTTTCGTATGCTTATGAAAATTTAAATGCCATTAGCAATCAATTTACCATTGCCGCTGCTTTTGGAAATGTCCATGGCGTGTACAAGCCTGGAAATGTCCAGTTAGAGCCAAAAATTTTATTAAATTCTCAGAAATTTATCCAATCTAAATTCAACACCTCCGCTAATCCTGTGAATTTTGTATTCCACGGTGGCTCAGGTTCAAGTAGAGAAGAAATAAGAGAGGCCATTACTTATGGTGCGGTTAAAATGAATATTGACACAGACATGCAGTGGGCATTCTGGGACGGTATTCGTCAGTTTGAGGCTAAAAACAGACCTTTTTTACAAGGACAAATAGGCAATCCAGATGGTGCAGAAAAACCTAACAAGAAATTTTATGACCCACGTGTATGGTTAAGAGAAGGTGAAAAAACATTTGTAGCCAGATTAAAGTTAGCCTTTGAAGATTTAAATTGTCTTAACAGGAACCTTTAACCTACGACCACAGTGCCAGTCTCTTTAGCCAGACTGGCCTGTGCCTCTTTCAAACGCAAGTGCAATTTTAAATGATACATATAAGATGCTTCGTTTGCTGAAGCATCCATTGTTTTCAGGGTATTTAGGTTTTCTCTGATTAGCTTCCCTATTTTTCTGAACCTAAATCGTTTTAAAGAATCAGAAGCATCTTTAATAAAATTTTCTTCCGGGATTTTTTGACTCAAAAAAATATCCCATTTCTTCTCCCAATTTTCACTTAGCGTATAGGGAGAAATAGTAAAAGAAACCGCTAAATTTTTCAATTCCGAAGCATCGTGATTTATAAAAAAAGCAGTGTCTGGAAAAGCGGTCCCTTCTATAGAATGATGAAGAAACAACTCAACGACCCTTCTATATAAAGGATGGTCAAACCCGTCGATAATATCTTGAATATTTTGAATAATGAAGTGCCCAACCATTAACTCCTTACTCGCATCAATATATTGGTTTCCAGATAATATAAGTATTCTGGCGATATCTCTTTCCTGATGTTCATCACCTAAGGATATATTAACAGAATCGTCCTCTTTATATTCCAGAATAGGTGTAGGCTCATTAATATCCCTCTCTGAAGAAGCTTTTTCAAGATCTTTCTTAAGATGCCTGTTAATTTCAAAAAGAATAGCATTTTCATCAATCTGAAGAAGATCTTTACAGATTTTGACAAAAGATTCCCTCTTTAAAGGGTTTCTAACTTTACTAATAGTTACTGCAATTTGAGAAAGAATAGAAGCCCGACGTTGAGGATCATTTCCAGCTGTCTTCAACAAATGAGTCATTTCAAACTGCACTAAATTTTTAGCATTTTTATTTAAATACTCTTTAAATTCTTGAGAACCAACTTTTTGAATAAATGAATCCGGGTCATCTCCTTCAGGAAGGGTAACTAACCGAACATTTAAATCTTCTTCAAGTGTTAAACCTAAGCCTCTAATAGCTGCATTCACCCCTGCATTATCCCCATCGAATAAAATCAAAATATTTTCAGTCAGCCTTTTAATCAGACGTATCTGATCTCTGGTCAAAGAGGTACCAGAAGAGGCGACCACATTACTGATACCTGCTTGATGCAAAGATAAAACATCGGTATAGCCTTCCGTTAAAATGCATTCATCTTCCTTTTGAATCATTTTCCTGGCAAAATTCATCCCAAACAAGGTTTTACTTTTTAGGTAAATCTCTGTTTCCGGTGAATTTATGTATTTAGGTGCTTTAGTATCTTTAATTAAAATTCGTCCAGCAAAGGCGATAACTTTTCCTGACATATTGAAAATGGGAAACATGACCCTTCCCCTAAAAAAATCATTTCCCTGACTATTGGTAAGACCTAATTTTTGTAAATATTCTAAAGAATACCCCATTTTAATGGCCTCTGTCGTTAGTGCATTCCCAGATTCGGGAGCAAATCCAAGTTTAAATTCATTAATAATTTCTTCCCTAAATTCTCTATGTTTGAAATATGACAATCCAATATTCCTACCTCTTTCCGATTCCCATAATTGTTTTGCGTAGAACTTAACGGCAAAATCATTGATTAGATATAA
>JBMLQR010000097.1:0-2998 GCA_049241465.1 Saprospiraceae bacterium
GTAAGATGCTTGAAAACTTCCTTTACGGAGATAATTATTTGAAGCCGGAAGAAACCCAGGCGCTGTATGT
Source organism: Saprospiraceae bacterium (assembly GCA_049241465.1). Taxonomy (GTDB): domain Bacteria; phylum Bacteroidota; class Bacteroidia; order Chitinophagales; family Saprospiraceae; genus BJGN01. Next base: position 71 of record JBMLQR010000097.1, read on the forward strand.
AGATTTCACCTCCAGGCACAAGGAATTGAAACCCAAAACAAAAGAGTTTAAGGAAGCCATTATACAAGACGAATATTTCAATTGCCTGTTTGTTAAATATGGATATGCAGTTACTTGCCACAAGGCTCAAGGTGGCGAATGGGATAATGTATTTACCGTTTGGGACAATGATAATTTGGAAGGTTTCGACTGCTTTACGGATAAACAAAGGAGAGCAGGTAAAACAAATCATGATTTTTATCGCTGGGCATATACAGCAATCACTCGGGCTTCAAAAACATTATACGCATTAAATCCACCTTTTTTCAATTCCTATTCTGCAATGGCATTCCTAGATGTCGCCGTTATCAATTCTCTAAATGAATTAACAGGTGAACAGGTTCAAACAGAAGAAATCAGTCTTGATGATGAATTATTGAAACAACTTTCCGTCTTCAAACTTGTGAAGGAGCCTATTCAAATTCAGGATCATTTTATTAAAGTACGACAGGCTGTAAAAAACCAATACATAGAAGTTGTTGGCTGGGAGAGATTAGGTTTTGAAATTAGATACTCTTTTTTGAGAGAGCAGGAAAAAGCTGTTTTTAGAACTTACATAAATGGTCAAAATGAATATAGAAAACCATTTGCATTTATGCCAAATCTTTCTCCAAGTAGTACATTTAATAACGTGCTTGCTGAATTATTAACCCATTTGCCAAATATTACCATAAAACGAAATACAGCGGAGACCATTATTAGTCAAATTGAATTTGATCTTAACGTGGAAGAAGAATTTCCATTTACAAGAAGCTTATATGATGATTTAATAATACTTTTCAAGGATACAAATATTATTATTGATGAAATTGAACATCTGCAATACAAAGAGAGATATACATTTAAACGAAATAATGAAGAAGTCACATTGGATTTTGAATATAAAAAGAATGGTTTTTTTGGACGCATTGTTCCTGTTCAAAATAAAATAAACAGTCAGTTATTATTATCAGATATTAAGCTGGCATTATCAACATTTAATCAAGAGAGTTATGCCAGCTAAAGAAATTAAGGAACTTAGACAGGATGGAAAAATTGAGGAAGCTTATGCTATGGCAAAAGCAGAATTACTAAATGACCCTTCAAATATATGGGGAAAACGGAATATAAGTTGGGTATTGTATGCTCAACTCAATGAAAATATTTCAAATTCAGAGCTGTTTTTAGCGAAAATTCAAGAGGTAAAGGATTTGGATTTACCCGCCTCTGAAGAGATGTTTTTCGAGAATCTTTCAATAGTTATAGCTAAGGCTGCCAATTATATTTTTTACGAAGCCAATGCGGATATTAACCTGTTACTTCATTTATTTGATGCCATTAAATCGTTGCCCCTAAAAAGAAATTCTAAATGGTTTAGTGTACTTTTTAATTCCATGCATAAAGGTTTGAAAGAATCTGATAGATATATTGAATTTGCTGACTGGTGGGATTTTAATAATTTCAGCCCTGATGATTTCCAAAAAGTAAAAATAGAAGGCGGAAAGGAAGTAATGGCCATCGCGGAACAAGGCTATATTGCCTACGCAAAACATTTGTTACCAAAACAATCATTTGGAGGTGAAAAAATCTTTAATAGAGAACGCGCCGAGGCCTTTCTCCCTGTTTTATCACAATTAATGGAACAACATCCTCATTTTCAATATCCGGCCTTTTTTTATGCCAAATTATTAATTGCCTTAGATAACAAAGGTAATTTACTTGAATCTTTTTTACCTTTTGCTAAGAAGAAACGCAACCAATTTTGGGTATGGGAAATGCTTGCAGAGGCATTTTCAAGCGAGGAGGATAAATTTTTTGCTTGCTATTGCAGGGCACTTTCCTGTGACAATCCAGCTGAGATGATGATTGGCGTCAGACAAAAAATGGCTAAAATCCTAATTGATAAAAAACACTATAATGAAGCAAAAACTGAAATTGAATTACTGGTAAATTCAAGAAATGAGAAAGGCTATAAAATACCACAGGAGGTAATTCATTGGCAAAATTTGGATTGGTATAAAACAGCCAACAAATCAAAGTCGAATTTTAATTTTTATAAATCCTATTTACCCTTAGCGGATACCCTTTTATATAACGACATTCCAGAAGTGCCAATCATCGTTGAATTTGTTAATAAGGACAAGAAAATGTTAAATTTCATAGCATCTGAAAATAAATTTGGTTTTTTCAAGTATGAACGCTTAATTTCAGAGGTTAAAGTGGGAGAAACGCTGATGGTTCGTTTTCAGGGAGGAAGTAACGAAGGAATGCATCAAGTTTACACAGCCATAAAGGTAAATGCTGAAGATCTTAAAAAACTATTTGTTAAAGAAATTTCAGGTGTTGTAAAAATTCAGGAAGGTAAATCCTTTGGTTTTATAGATGATGTTTTTATTCATCCATTGTTAATTACAAAATATCAACTCAAAGATGGCATGCAATTCACGGGAACAGTGATTAAATCATTCCATAAGGAGAAAAAACAGTGGGGTTGGAAATTTATATAGTATGGAATTTTTAAAAAAATTGATAATTTATGAGGAAATTTCGATCAGATTCAGATGGTGACTATAGATTTAGGGATGACGCAAAGACTTTTAATGATGAGTTTTATTTTATCAACTATATTGATAAATATGATAAATATAATCCTAAATACTCGGAAAAACTAAATGATAAAAAATATGCTTTAAACAGAGCAAAATGGCTATCAAATAATAAATGGTCTTTCAAGTCTAAAAATATAGATTACTTAGTTTATAAAATTGGAGTATATTCGAGTAACCATGGGCATATTGAATCATTTAAGGTCAACTGAAATAAAGTAAAGCACTTAGTAAATCATTAAACAACATAATTTTCTTTAATCTACTGAATTTCAAATAGATGAAATTATAAAAATGGGAAGCC
>JBMLQR010000098.1:0-4869 GCA_049241465.1 Saprospiraceae bacterium
GGTTGTTGCCAATTTGTATGGGATGATTCATCCAAATGCTTCTGAAACTTTTACTGTACGGTCTTTATTTGTCATAGGACCAGATAAAAAAGTTAAACTTACAATCACCTACCCCGCTTCAACCGGTAGAAATTTTAATGAGGAATTAAGAGTGATTGATTCCTTGCAACTGACAGCTAACTACAGTGTAGCAACACCAGCAGATTGGAAAGAAGGCGAAAATGTAATTGTTGTTCCCTCTGTAACTACAGAAGACGCCCTTTTGAAATTTCCAAAAGGGGTAGATGTAATTAAGCCCTATCTAAGATATACACCACAACCAAATCTTTGATTTATATCTTTTATTCCACCTTTTTATAAACTTCCATTTTAAAGGCAGGCGTGCAAAAACACAGGAACACAAGATCTTCTGTTCCTGTGTTTTTAATGTATTGGGGCGTATTCTTGGGAATATGAACGGTTTCGCCCCGTTGAACATCCCCTATACTTTGGCCATTCAGATACATTTCCCCCATTCCCTCTAAAATATAATACCATTCATCTGTGTCTGCCAACAAATGATTTTCAGTTATCATGCCAGGTTTAACTGTCGCTTTGGCAATGGAACCACCTGAATGATTCACTTCATTAAAGAGCTCATTAATAAAACATCCTTCTCCTGAAAAATATGTTTTTTCAGGATCTTCTTTAAAAACAGCTTTATTCATTTTTTCTTGTTTTTGAAAATTAATATTTGTTAATTTTGAATAAAACGGCAATGAAAAATCTTTCCACCTTATCCTTTTTTATTATTGGGCTTTTGTCTTTCCACCGCCTGGCTGCACAAGATAATCACAGATTAACGTCATTAAATAAAGTAGTAGATACCCTTTTACAAAGAAATGAATTTAATGGTACCCTGTTATATGCAGTAAATGGAAAAATACAGTTTGAAAAATCATTTGGGAACCTTAGTTTATCCGATAAAACGCCTATAGACAAGTCTTCCAGTTTTAATCTGGCTTCATTAACCAAACAATTCATTGGCCTGTTAACATTAAAAGTAAAAGAAAAATATCCTTTCAGCCTGGATGATCCCATACAGAAACACCTCCTTACATTTCCTTATGCCAACATAAAAATAAAACATCTGCTATATCATACGTCTGGTCTTCAAGAATATTTTTATTGGGCAGAAAATCAAACCGGACCTTTGGATACCATTAAAAACAATGATGTCCTGGCATTTTTAGCTAATCAAAAACCCGCCTTATTATTCACACCGGGAGCAAAATTTCAATATTGTAACACTGGCTATATCATTATGACGCTGGTTTTGGAAAAAATAACTGCAAAGCCAGTCAATGAATTAATGGATCAATTTTTAATTCAACCATTGAATCTGACAAACACAAAAATTCATACCATTAATACTTATCACTCCTTTCCAAATAGGGTGAAAGGATTTAAAGAGGAAAATGGAAAATTAGTGCAAAATGATTTGTATCGAATAGATGGTGTATTCGGTGACGGCAATTTATATTCTTCCGCAAACGATTTATTAAAATGGACAGAGGCCTGGAAAAAGGAATTCCTAAAAGCTAAAAACAACCTGGTAGAAGCCTTCCAACCTACTGTTTTAAATAATGGAAAATTATCAAATTATGGATTTGGTTTTCAGATAGATACCCTAAATATACAATACTCCCACACTGGATCATGGGTTGGATTTTACAATTATATGGCGACCAATTTGAAATCAAAGGAAACCATCATTTTATTAACGAATAATTCAAATTCTACCGCATCCAGAGCTATTCAACAATGGTTTAACCATAAAACGGTTGAATTTCAAAAAAGTACCTTGATAACCAATGTTCGAATTATTGATGGTACAGGACTACCTGAAAGAAAGGGTTCTCTCAGGATTAAAGGGAATAAAATAGTGGAAATGGGTCTATTGAATCCGTACATCGGGGAAGAAGTTATAGACGGGCAAGACAACATTTTAGCACCTGGATTCATTGATACTCATAGTCATCATGAGGGTGGATTAGAAGAAAATCTGGAAGCATTACCAGTTTTAAGTCAAGGAATTACCACCATTTGTATTGGACAAGATGGCTTTAGTCAACCCATGGATTCTCTAAAAAGCAGATATGCACAGCATAAACCTGCCATTAATTTGCTTAGTTACACAGGACATGCCAGCTTGAGAATCAAACAAATGGGATTAAGGGGATTATTTAGGACTGCCTCCGATAAAGAGGTAGAAGGTATGAAACTAGATCTGGAAAATGAACTAAAGAAAGGCTCCTTTGGCATTTCCACCGGTCTGGAATACGAGGAAGGCTTTTTCTCAAATAAAAATGAGGTCATTTCATTAGCTCAAATAGCGGCAAAATATAAAGCCAGATATATGAGCCATATAAGAAGCGAGGATATTCAAATTGAGAATGCGATAGATGAAATTATACACATTGGAGCCCAGGTTAATCTGCCAGTTCAAATTTCACATATAAAAATTGCACAGAAAAGTAAGTGGGGAAATGCCCCTCAGATTATCCAGCAACTGCAAGCAGCAAGGCAAAAGGGAGTCAAAATCAGTGCAGATATTTATCCTTATACCTATTGGCAATCGACCTTAAGAGTATTATTTCCAAACAGAGATTATGATAATCCTGCCGCAGCTGAATTTGCTGTTAATCAATTATTTGATCCCAGCGAAAGTATCTTATTACGCTTTGCTCCTAACAAGGATTATGTCGGAAAAACGATTTCCCAAATTGCTGAAATAAGAAAGTCAACAGATGCTGAAACCTTACAACGATTGGTAGCGGACGCCTCCCTTTTTGAGGAAATTAACCCCGATTATTCCGGCTCCATTGAAGGAATAATGGGTAAGGCGATGTCAGAAGAGGATCTGAAAACCTTTTTATCCTGGCCATTTACCAATGTCTGCTCTGATGGAGGATTTACGGGTCACCCAAGGGGAAGAGGTGCATTTCCCAAAATAATTTCAAATTATGTAAGAAATCAGCCTTTACTCACTTTACCAACAGCCATTTACAAAATGACAGGCCTTTGTGCTGAAAACCTGGGATTAACAGATCGAGGCGTTCTAACATCAGGAAATTTTGCGGATATGGTTCTTTTTAACCCTGCCAATATTCAAGATAAAGCAACCATCACTCAACCGCAAGCGCTGAGTGATGGTATATTACAAGTTTGGGTAAATGGTATTTCCGTGTACAAGGATGGAAAATCAACGAATCAATATCCAGGCATTGTCATAACCAGAAATTAATGGAACCTTTACTAACGGAACGATTAATATTAAGACCTTTTTCATTAGACAATGCGAAGGATATATATGAATTAAACGGTGATCCTGATGTCCTGAAATATACCGGGGATCAACCCTTTGGCAGCATAGCAGAAGCGAGGGAATTTATTTCAAATTATAATCATTTTGAAAAATGGAAAAGAGGCCGTTGGGGCGTATTTCTTCGTGAAAACAATACATTTATTGGTTGGTGTGGACTTAAATACCATGAAGATACCGGGGAAACGGATTTGGGTTATCGTTTTAAAAAAGTATTCTGGGGAAAAGGATATGGTACTGAAGCAGCAAATATTTGTATAAAAGATGGCTTTACCAGGCTTCAATTACATCGAATATATGCAGAAGCTTATGCTGAAAACGTAAGATCAATAAGGATAATGGAAAAGGTAGGCATGCAATTCCTAAAAGATACCATATTAGAAGGTGTACCAGGCAAGGTCTATGAAATGCTAAAAACAAATTACAAATAAAGGAGGTCATACTTTTGGGAACTTAAAAAAAAGTTCTTACTTTGGATAAGCTATTTACAGATAGCCAAATATAATTCTGTAAACATCAAAAACCTTAGTTAAAATGCGAAAAAGCAAAAAGGCAGAAGAGTCCCGCCGGTCCTTTTTAAAAAAAGGAGTGGTAGCTTCCTCTTTTTTTATTGTTCCCAGATATGTTTTGGGTGGAACGGGTTACACAGCACCCAGTGACCGATTAAACATTGCCGCCATTGGCGCAGGAGGAAAAGGCTCCAGTGATATTTTCAATGCCTCGGTAAAAGGTAGAGAAAGAATTGCCGCCTTATGTGACGTAGATTTTTCGGGTAGTGCAAAAAAATCTGTCGCCAATTTTCCTGACGCTAAATTGTATAAAGATTATCGGGTAATGCTCGATGAAATGAAAGATATTGATGCTGTAACCATTTCAACACCAGACCATTCTCATGGTCCTGCAGCATTGTATGCTATGCAAAGGGGCGTCCATGTTTATGTTCAAAAACCTATGACCCACAATATTCGGGAAACAAGGATATTGACAGAACTAGCGCGCAAGAATAAAATTGTTACCCAGATGGGTAATCAGGGCGGTTCAAATCCCCTACTCGATATCGTTAAAAAATGGGTTGATTCAGGCGTCATTGGGAAAGTAGCCAAAGTACAAGTTTGGACGAACAGACCTGTATGGCCTCAGGGCGTACCTTTACAAGCACCGGATGAAAGCAAAAAACCGGCAGATTTGGACTGGAACTTATGGCTTGGACCTGCCAAAGAAACCCCTTATGTCCCTAATATGCATCCTTTTAACTGGCGCGGATGGTGGGATTATGGTACCGGTGCCTTAGGTGATGTTGGATGCCATTTGATAGACATTCCTTTCAGAACTTTAGGACTTAAATATCCTACCGATGCGGAATGTAGTGTAGCCTCTGTTTTCAGTAAAATGTGGACTGCAGATTACAATCCTGAAGGATGTCCTCCTTCGTCATTTATTACGTTACATTTTAATCCAACCCCTAAAAACGATACAAAATTAGAATTAACCTGGAGCGATGGTGG
>JBMLQR010000099.1:0-1138 GCA_049241465.1 Saprospiraceae bacterium
CTTTTAATTATTCGTTAAATTCCGCATTAATTTCCACCAATGTTTATCAGGCGTTTCTGCTTCAATGGTAATCAGTGTTTTCTTAACCGGATGAATAAATGAAAGGGAATGGCAATGTAAGGCAATAGAAGCATCTTGTAACGCCGTAGGAAACCCATACTTTAAGTCACCTACGATGGGACAGTTAAGAGAAGCAAGTTGGACTCTTATCTGGTGTGGGCGACCCGTTTTAGGGGTTACTTCTAATAAAAATCTACCGTCAATAATACCAAATAGTTCGTAAGCAGTTTCCGCGTATTTAGCATCAGGATTACGTCTGGAAGGAGCGGATAACGCTTTCGAAATATTTCTTTCCTCATCTTTAGCGATATAATGAGTTATTATACCTTTTTCCGATGGCGGTTTGAACGCTACTATAGCCCAATATTTTTTAGTGATTAAGTTATCCCGGAATAACTCATTCATTCTCACCAACGCTTTGGATGTTTTGGCAAAAATAACGGCACCACTAACTGGTCTATCAAGACGATGCACTGTACCAAGGAAAACATCCCCTGGTTTTTTATATCTATCTTTAATATATTTTTTGAGCCAATCTCCAAGAGTAGCATCTTCTGTTTTGTCCCCTTGAACTAATAGCCCAGCGGGTTTGTTAACCACAATAAGGTGGTTGTCTTCGTAAATTACCTGCAATTTTTTAACATTTAAGCCACAAAGATATGCAAATTACATTGGGCTTTTCTCCTTGCCCTAATGATACCTTCATTTTTGATGCAATTGTTAACAAAAGAATTGATTTAGAGGGACTTGAGTTTGAAATTATTTTAGCAGATGTAGAAAAACTAAATCAATTAGCTTTTCAGAACACGTTGGACGTGACTAAACTTAGCTATCACGCGTTGGCTTTATTAATGCCAGATTACCAATTGTTACATGCTGGAAGTGCTTTGGGAAATAATTGTGGACCATTATTAATTTCTTCCAAAGAAATTAATATAAAAGATATAGCAAAACTAAAAATAGGCATACCTGGAAAATTTACAACAGCCAATTTTTTACTTCATTTTGCTTTTCCCAATGCCACAAATACCAGCGAATTTCTTTTTTCAGAAATTGAAGATTCTCTTATAAAAAATGA
>JBMLQR010000100.1:0-2090 GCA_049241465.1 Saprospiraceae bacterium
CTTGATTATCTCCTTCAGGCAGGTTGTCCACCACTTTTATTTCTATCACATAAATATGGTTACCTAGCAAGATGGTCATATCGGCCTGACCATGATTAGTGATGTCCTCGGGGATAACCTGCGCATTTAGCGAAGCGAAAAAAGCATAGAGAACCGAGGCGTAATAGCCCTCGAAATCGGCCAGGTTATTATTCGTGAAATTGCGCCAGGGAATCCCAGCGAAAAGGGTATGAATATGCTGCTCAAACGAGGTTATATTTCCTGTTGTCAAGGCATTATACAGGTCATCCTGCCTACTTTTCAAACCCATGGAACTGCCAATATAATCCTCTATAAAATAGTCATTAAGAGCCAACCGAACTTCTTGGTTAGGAATCTTAAGTCGATATACCAGTTTCCCGCGATCAATAAACGTTTTTTCAATAGTTAAATAACCAGCTTGAAACAACAATGTAACAGGCTCTAAAGAATCAATATCAAAAGAATTTAGTGTACGCTGAAAAACCTCAATATTCTCTAAATCAGGTAAAAAATATTGGCTTTTCCGAAACAGTTCGATAAGGAAGGTTGGACTCCCCGTCTCAAACCAATAATTTTGAAAAACCATTCGTTTTTTGATAAACAGCAAAATATCATAAGGGTTATAAACAGTATCTGAACCCGTCCAGCTGTAACCGTTGTACCATCTCTTCACCTCTTCAGGGGCACTACCTGCCAGATGTTCACTAAAATAATATTGAAGATCCTTTTCTGTGTATCCGCAAATAGAGGAAAATTCTTCGTCAATAGTGATATCTACCAACTGGTTGAGTCCACTAAACAGATTTACTTTAGAAAATTTGGTCACCCCTGTCATGAACACAAACTGCAAATTGGCATCTTGACTTTTTAAAACGGAATATACATTTTTTAGTCCATCACGCAATTCTTTAGCTATTGACAGCTCACCAATATTGTCTAAAATAGGTTTATCGTACTCGTCCACTAAGACCACAACCCTTTCGCCATATTTCTCTCTTGCACCTTTTATTATTTCTGCAAATCTGCCACTAATGCTTTTATTTACGGTAGTAACTCCAAGATTTTTCTCATTAAATAAAAGAATTTCATGAATTTTTTCATTTAAATCCTTTCCGCTTTTCAATATACCTTCTGCAAAATCAAACTTGATAACAGGATATTTTTTATTCCAGTCCCACTTATCATAAATAAATAAGCCCTCAAACAATTTCTGATTACCTTCAAAAATCTCCTTTAGTGTATCCACAAACAAACTCTTACCAAATCGGCGGGGACGGGAGAGGAAGAATGCCCCAGGTTGAGTGGTTAAATGATAGGCATACTCCGTTTTATCAACATATATACAGTTGTTTTCTAAAAGTTTGCTTAATGTACTTATCCCTAAGGGAAGATTTTTTAGGGCCATTTTATATTATTTACTTAAAGATACGTCATAATTAGCAAATCCTGAAAATGTAGTCGTTGGGCAAAAGACGCGAAGCATCACGTCTCTACAAATAACCCTCAAATTTAAAACGAAAACCAAAACCTACCTATTAAAATCTGATTCAAGACAAGATGCCATCAACATCGTTCAATAGTTCACGAAGAGGCGAATTGAATTCGCCCTTTTTAAACCATTACCTATTTTTTTATTCCATTTACCATGCACCCAACAGATCATCCATCCATTTAAATACCTTGCGAATACGACTGTAACACGAAGGAAGAAAACCATTTTACCGCAAATAGGGAAATGCATCTATATCATGGGAGGGTGAATACGATTTGCCCCTACGAACGTGATATTACGAGTATTAACTCCTCGACATCCTGATTCAGTATTATTTTCAGGAGATATTCCCCAATAAAGACCCACCTCCACAATCTCCGATGGAAATTACGCGCGCAGCAGCCATTGGTTTTGAATCAGGATTTAAAGGATTAATTGTAACGTCTCCGGTTTGAGTGGGGAGGTTGGAATTAGATGTTGCTTTGTTTTTCTAGCCTTCCGACGCTCAGGAATTGGCTTTTAACGAAAATGAATTTCCACCACCCCGGGTTCATCTTTTTTTTAATGATATGTTGTC
>JBMLQR010000101.1:0-2340 GCA_049241465.1 Saprospiraceae bacterium
GGAAGTGCAGGTTTTCTTCTACCAAATTCTTCATAGAAAATCTGATTCATCTGGTGTTCTGCCAACCAAAGGGAAAGAATGGCTACCTCATGGGCAAAATCATCCAGTTCAATGCCATAAAACTGATTTAGACTGATATTCGAGAACGCTATTTCATTCAATTCTTTGAAGATTTTCATCTCCAATTTCCTCAATTCTTTGTAGGTAATAATCAAAAAATTCCCACTTCCACAGGCTGGGTCAAAAAACTTGGTATTCCATATTCTGTTCAATAATTGACGAAGTCTTTTAGGATTTCCCTTAGCAGCTTCAAACTCCTCATAAAAGTCATTCAGAAACAAAGGTTCAATGACTTTCATAATGTTAGGAACACTGGTATAGTGCATCCCTAAACCACCTCTATGTTCAGGAGTAATTACCGCCTGAATCATGGAACCAAAAATATCAGGATTGATGGCACTCCAATCTAATTCACCACTCTCAATGATGGCTGTTCTACTTTTTCTGCTGAATTGTGGTATAGCATGTTGATTCCTAAATAAACCTCCATTTACATAAGGAAATGAATTCAGGAATGCCGGTATATTTCCCCTTTGAGCATCTGGGGTGTTCATCACTTGAAATAACCGATCAAAATGGGTGTGCAAATCACTACCATCCTCTTGAGTATGATTAATTATGCTATGAGTAAACTGGCTCTGTTCAAAAATACTGGTATCCTCTGCAAAGTAACAGAACAATAATCTGGTAAGAAAAATATTGAGATCATGTACGTTTTCTTTTGAATCCGTTGGATTATCCTTTCTGATTTCATCGTACAGTTTACCCATTCGTTCGGCAGCTCTAACATCGGCGGGGTTCTCGCTTTGATGTTGTTACTGTTGATTTCATTACAGTCCCTGCTGTAATACTTTGAGTACCTGTAAAACTTAAAACATTCCCACTATTTACAACTTGAGAAGGATCTAAGGCTTGAATCATAATGGTCCATTCTGCATCTGTGGGAACATGCCAGCCATCTGGGCACAATTTCCGTGAGTCAGTAGGAGCATACCAATTGTACAAATAACCAAAAGTTCCAACATAGTCACTCAATGGTACCACACTGACATTATACCCCGTGCGAGCTCCTGACGACGGCGCCCAGGGATTACCTGTTGAGGCTGTTAAGTCAGGAATTAAGGTACCATCATTGTACTTGGTAACCTTTAAATTTGTCTTCGTCCAGCATTGAGTGCCAATGGAAACCGTTTCGTAGATGTTTCCATCATAGTCTGATACTGAGGTGATAGATCCACAACCACTAGCAGGGGAAACCACACAAGGAACCCCAGGACAATTCTCCAACGCCGCCTTCTTCCAGCGTACTTTAATCTCATCTACATTAAATGAAGCATTGCGCTTCATTTCAATTGGAGATACTTCATTGGATAATAATTCGCCCGTTGGCTTTTCCCCATTTGTATTTATTTTTGCCAAACAAATCACGGGGAGTAACAAGAATGTTAAAATTCTAAATACCATTGTATATTTTTTTAGGTATGACAAAGCACAAATGTGAACCCATTAAAATGAGAAACCTAATATCCATGCCTCCACTTTCCTTGGATTCTGAGAATCAAAGGAAATATTTTTCAAAAGGTGCCCAAAAGGGCGGAAAAGTAGGTTTATGTACCTTTGATTAAACATAAAATGGTAAAAAAAAAGGACCTGAGAAAACATAACATGCTAACAACTTAGGCCTGCAATGGCTGTCTGAACTATGATTGTTATGATTTTTTTGATTATTGGAATAGATCCGTTGATTGTCATTTTAAACATTATTGTATGATGGTTCTCGTAGGGGCGAATTGAATTCGCCCTGTTTTAACCAGTACCTATTTTTTTACATTCACCTATTTCCTATGATCATCCATTTATTTGATTTGCAAATACACATTATTTATAACTAAGAAAATATATTTTGCGTACCTTTAAATCCTGATTCAAAATTATTTACAGGAAACATCCGCACAAAATAGCCAGTGTTGTCGGCCAGGAATTCTAAGTTGGAATAACTTTTTGTCAAAAATAATTCTCATCATGTTTTGTCAAAAGCCTGGATTTATCCATAAATAACCTATAATTCTGCCCTTTCCCACGATGATATACCCTTCTTTGATGCTGAAAAGACAACCCCCACGCCTGTGATTGGTTTGTTGCGAAGTCGCAAACTATCGGCATACTTCCTATCCCTAATACACTGAATGGCCTCTTCAGCTGTTCCCTCTATTTTAAATTCGAATAGAAATATGCGGTCATTGGTGATAATCACCGTATCCATTCGCCCAGCTGGAGTGT
>JBMLQR010000102.1:0-1787 GCA_049241465.1 Saprospiraceae bacterium
ATGGATTCGACACCGATGATTTCGAGAACTTTTGAAAATTTTGAATGGACCGATTTTTGTGATCCAAATAAAGAAGATCTTAGAGAAATAGCAGAAAAATACCAGTTGGATTTTCATCAGATTAAAGATAGCCTCGAACCTGGGCATCTGCCTAAATTTGAAAAAGAGTCAAATTATCAATTTTTAATCTTAAGAGCTTTCACCTCCAGTATGGGGCAAGGGGCTACGACTATCACAGAGTTTTCAAGTAAAATTGCCTTTTTTTATAATGAAAAAAAATTGATTACCATCCATAGGATTAAGTTTGATTTTATTGATTCTTTTAATGCAAATTTTGCACAAGTTGAAGATCTTCTGTTATTCCTCATTCATAAAATGCTTAATACCTACCAACCACCACTTGACGAATTAGATAAAAAGATTGAGGAATTCGAAAACACCATTTTCCTGAAAAATGATGCAAAGGTTTCTATGGAGGATCTTTATTATTTGAAAATGCAAACGCGTATCACAAAAAAATTACTGGTTATTTTCCAACATGTGATGAATCAGCTGGAAGTTGGCAAAAAGAATAAATCAGCTGTTCAGGATTTTAAAGACAGACTTTTTCAGTTAATCCTTAAATATGATGAGGTTTTGGAAAATGCCAATAATCTTCTCAATACCTATCATTCTGTAAATTCAAAAAAAACCAACGATACCATTAAGTTGCTCACTGTATTTTCAGCATTTTTCCTCCCCCTTACCTTTATTGTCGGTATTTATGGGATGAATTTTGAAAATATGCCTGAACTAACCTGGGAATATGGCTATTTTTTTACTTTAGGATTAATGAGTTTCATTTCGATTTTTATCTTCGTATGGTTTAAAAGAAAAAGGATTATCTGATTAAGGGCGGTTGTTTTATGATATAAGCTGGTTAAAAACCTAATAAAAAAATTCTTTTGCAAGAAAATTTAGTAATTTTCATTAAAAACCCGAATGTCTTTTTCAACACCTTCAAATCCCGTGAATGATACGCATCTCTGGCAGCAAATGAAACAGGGAAGTGAATTGGCTTTAGGTAAGTTGATTAAGAAATATTTTAATTTATTGCAAAATTATGGTTTCAAGTTTGTGAAAGATGAGGCGTTTGTTAAGGATTGTGTACAAGATGTCTTTATTGCCATTTGGACGCATAGAGAAACTATTATGTCTCCCCAAAGTATCCATGCGTATTTGTTAAGTTCCGTAAGAAGGAAGGTGTTGCGTGAAAAAGTGCGGCAACGATTAGACCAAAAGCAAAACGCCAATCCTGTAGAAAAAGAGGCTGATTTATTAGATTTTTCACATGAATGGCTTTTGATTGAACAAGAAAGTCTTAATGAAATGACCCAGAAAGTAAGCGAATTACTAAATGAACTGCCAAAAAGACAAAGAGAAGTTTTGTATTTAAGATTCTATCAAAATTTGGAAAGGGCTGAAATTGCAGATATAATGGGCATCAATGAACAATCAGTTTCTAATCATTTACAGGCCGCATTTAAGAATTTTAAAGACAATTGGCGGCAGATTATCATTTGTATTGGCTTATTCTTAAAATTTTCTTTTTAAAACAAGTATCTGATAATAAATAATGCTATCTGTTGAACGAGTGTTTGAATGATAGTGTTTAATGTTTTGCTTTTTAATAAATGACTTTTACCGACAAATAGAATGAATACTACTGATTATACCAAATTTGATTTTGAAGACTTTGCCCAAGATGAATATTTTCGTAAATGGGTGATAGACAGAGATGTACAAGC
>JBMLQR010000103.1:0-1834 GCA_049241465.1 Saprospiraceae bacterium
CAATTTGGGAGAAACCAAAGATACGACCAGGAGCTTTTACGTTATTTACACTATGGAAGAAAGGAACAACTAAATCGTTACCTCCTGTACCCTTTGTCTTATTCTGATTTCTCATCTGATTTCCTCCGACAAGGTAATCAAATGAAATATCACCAAATTGCTTTTGACCACCAATCATGAACTCGATATTGTTCTCAAGTCTGTTGATGAACGTTTCATTGTAGTCACCTAATGGTTTGTAAGCAGTTCCATAAGCTTCTGAACTCGCATTATCGCGATTGCTAAAGTCAGTACCTACACGACCCATAACATATAACCAGTCAGTTAAGTCATATTTTGCTGACATATTACCAAATAGACGGTTGGAAATATCTCTTCTGTAAAACTGGTAAGCTGCCCAATAAGGGTTTGTTGAGAAAGTATTTCCTTGAAAACGTAGTTCTGTTAAATCTTTAGCTGCTCCTAGTTTTTCGCCAGGTCCCTGGATAACACTAAAAGGAATTTCACGTGGCTTGGTAACTACCGCAAAATTTGCATTACCTGGAGAGTCCGATAATCTTGGACGGTTTGTAGCATCCTGGAAAGCGTAGTTAGCAGAAATATTTAAGGTAAGTTTTTTTAACTTACTATTAATATTTAAAGCGACGGTTTGACGTTTGAAACTGGCATTTGGCATGATATCAGAATTTCTAAGGTCTGATACCGCTAAACGATAATTGCCAGATTCATTTCCTCCAGAGAAGGCCAATGAATTATTTAATGTAGAACCATTGCGGAAGAAATCACCGATTGATTCACCTAAATAAGAATATGGGCGGCTTACTCCATCAAATTGAATGGTATTCGAACCATCGTATTTCGGTCCCCATGCAAGACTTGAGTTGGCAAGTGCTTCGTCCTGAGATACAAATTTCTTTCCTTGTACACCTTGTCCGTACTCAGTTTGGAAATTGGTCATGTCAATAGCTTGATCTACTGTTAGATTAGAATTGAATTGTACTCCAATTCCTTTGCGGGAAATACCTGATTTAGTGGTGATGATGATTACACCATTCGCTGCACGCGCACCATATAAAGCGGCTGCCGTGTTACCTTTTAATACAGAAATATTTTCTATATCATCTGGATTTAATGCAGAAAGACCGTCACCTCCATCGTTTCCTCCCCAAAGACCTGCTTGTCCAAAATTACTTGTTTCAATGGGAACACCATTTACTACATACAATGGCTGGTCATTTCCCCCTAAAGAGGAACCACCACGGATGATTACACGGGTTGACCCCGCAGCACCTGATGCAGGTGGAGATACGTTTACACCCGCAATCTTGCCTGTAAGGGCGTTTCCTACGTTTGCAGTACGCACTTCTTGAACCATTTCTCCTTTAATTTGCTGGATAGAGTAAGAAAGAGATTTCTTTTCTCTACTCATTCCTAACGCAGTAACTACTACCTCACTTAACGCTTCGCCTTCTTCTAAGGAAATCTGAAGTGTTTGCGTGGCAGAAGTAACTTCAATCGACTGACTGGCAAAACCGATATAGCTGATTTCCAAAGTAGCTGGAAATGCTTTTACCTGAATGCTGAATTTACCGTCCAAATCGGTTATTGTACCATTGGACGTTCCTTTCTCTAAAACAGATGCGCCTATGACAGCGCTTCCGTCAGTACTTGAAGTGACTGTTCCTGAAACAGTTTGAGCATTTAGTGTGCCCACCATTGAGCATAAAGCAATGATTGTGGAGAGATCCTTAACACCGGAAATGTTAAAAAATCTCTGCCAAATACTTAGCTTTCGAATTTTCATCATAAGTTATTGATTTTGTTAATTAGTTTA
>JBMLQR010000104.1:0-3117 GCA_049241465.1 Saprospiraceae bacterium
AGGAAAATATCAGCATTTGAACCCGGATTTTTTAAAGCCTGTCTAAGATTAATAGCAACGTCAATCTCCGTTTTATTTAAATTTACATTTACCTGTCCCTCATCTAGCTTTGCATCTTCCTCAATTTTATCAATTTCTACTTCAATTTCATCCAAAAGCTTAATATTATTTATTTTTCTAACCAATTTTGCTCTGTCTAAATTAGCTTCTGGCAATCCTCCCCCAGCCCTGAGGAATAAACTACTAATTCTATCATCTCTTCGTTGCAAGGCATATTCTCCAGGAAATAAAACTTCCCCCTCAATCTTAACAAATGCCTGTTCCCTGATCTGTGGATTTCGACGAACAGTTATTACATCATAAGCTCTTAATGACAAGTCACTTTTTTTACCATTTAAGAGCATTGAAAGATCTACATTTATGCTTTTTGTCAACTCACTGTTTGTCGAAAATAAATCGATACTATCAAGCCTTCTAACTATTTCAATATTAGAAACTGATGCAAATTCGGTTAAGCCCTCCGATAAAACAATCACATCCTGAAGTGATAAACTATCCGCAAAAGATATAATTCCTGGTTTTTTAACTTCTCCCAATATCGTAACATATCCAATGTCACTCATTTTCTCTAGCGACTGAACATGAATAATATCCCCTGCATACAAATATATATCCTCTTTGTTCTGATCTGTCAAAGATAGAGATATAGATTCCATTTTCTGAT
Organism: Saprospiraceae bacterium; assembly: GCA_049241465.1. GTDB lineage: Bacteria > Bacteroidota > Bacteroidia > Chitinophagales > Saprospiraceae > BJGN01. The sequence continues at coordinate 725 of JBMLQR010000104.1, forward strand.
TCAAGCCCTTCCTGTAGATTATAATTCTTTCTTTATAGGCATCCTTGCTTAATCCACCTGCTAAAAACAAAAGGTCTTCGAGTTTAATACCTTCCCTAAAAGGAAACGAACCAGGATTTTGAACCGAACCATTTATGGTAACGGAGGTTTCTTCTTCTAACTCAAAAATACTCTTTATAACCAACTCATCATCTGATTGAAGTAATATATCCTCACTCTCACCCTCTAAAATGGATTTTAAATTCAATTTTAACACAGACTTTCTGTCATTTGCCTCTAACCGAAATAACAGGGCTCTTTCCTGGTAAGCGTCAGGTTTTAATCCTGAGGCTAACTTAATTAAATCCTTTATTGATTTTGTGGTTTCCAAAGAATAGGCGCCAGGCCTATAAACAGACCCAGAAATGGTAACTTTATTATTAAATCTATCTAAAACGAAGCCAACAGACACTTTATCACCAGGAAGAAGGGAACAATTTGAAAAGTTTCCATTCATAATATCCATTACAATCTTCTCTTTATCTGTAAATCTCTCTATTTGAATTTGAGATTTGTAAGCACCTTCTTTAAAGCCTCCTGCATATTGAATCAAATCGGCTAATTTTTCTCCCTCAGAAAATTCATACATCATTGGTTTTTTGACTGCCCCACTCATATTCACTGTGTTTTCAGCCATTGGAATTCTAATGATGTCCCGCTCTTCCAATCTGTAATCTTTAGGTAAAATTCCTTTAGTAAGAAAAGGATAAAGATCAATAGTGTCTAAAATTTTATTCCCTCTAATCAATTCAATATTCCTGAAAGAACCTACATCAGTTGGACCTCCACAATCATACAAAACATTTAGGACAGTTGATAAGGAAGAGACATTGTAATGCCCTGGTTTAATGGCTTCTCCGGTTACTAAGACTTGAATAGATCTGAATCGAGATAAATAAAGCGAAATTTTAGTTGAGCCAGATATAACCTGGGGATATATTTTAGCAAATAATGATTTAATCTTGAATTTGGCTTCGCTCAAACTTAATCCAGAAACAAAGACGGGACCAATGAGCGTTATTCTTACAAAACCCTCGGTTGAAACAAGTAACTCTTGTTGTCTGTCCTGAACCCCACTTAAATCCAACATTAACCTATCACCTGAACCAAGAATATAATTATCCGGACTTGGCATTCTTATTTCTGGTGTAAAGGAAATTTGATTTTGCAAAAATATTTCTCTTCCAAAAATATTTGATTTTACCGTAAGTTTACCACTTAACAATTTTGATTTATCCGTTTTATCATTTTGGGGTAATGAATCTGCACCTTCAGAGAGAACCTCTTCGTCTTTTAAGTTTAATTTTTCCCTTCTTTTTGTTAATATTTTTGCATTCAAAGCAGATAATTCATTATCTCCCAGTCCTCTTTTTCTTAATTCATCAGTTATTTGAAAATCACTTAGTCCATTTTCAATTCCCTTTTCAATAACGTAGTTAATTTCGTTCTCAGGTATGACAGGAATTTCAACCTGAGAAACACCCAAAACTGGAAGTAATAGGATTAAAAAGCAAAAAATATGTTGTTGGAAAATGAAATTCTTATTAATCATTAAAGGAAGGAGTTCATTATAAAAAAATTAAGGCTTCGCCTTTCATAAGTCGCAAACAATTTATGAAAATAAAATATCTTATTGTTAACCAAATGTTTAACGCCAAATTTGACCTTTTAAAAACTATAATTAACTGACGCTAAAGTACTATTATTTTACGAATTAATTCAGAAAGTTCAGGGTCAAAGTAAAAACCGCCGAAAATAACCCAACACAGGTATCAGAACGCTTAATAATTTGGGGAGATACCGCCACAATAATTGTCCGGGAAAAATTTTTACGTTATTCTCCTGACACGCAAGCAAGCATTCCTGATTGATTACCCTCAGGTTTTTTAATGAGAATTTACTTTTACCCCCGGACCTCATGAAGATAAGAGGTCTGTTAAGCAAATAAAATTGCCAGTTACCTTTAAAGAAACCTCTTAATAAAAATTCGAAATCTCCTGCTACTTCATAATGCTCCTTGTATAATCCAATTTCCAAATATTTCTTTTTTAATAAGAAAAATCCTGGATGCGGAGGCTGAATACCCCATTTAAAATGATTTGGCACCCAAAATTTTGTAGAATATTTCCTTATAATCTTGTCTCCTGTCTGATGTGGAACATACCAAACGTCACCTAGCACAGCCTCTTTCCCCCTTTCAAATAAAGCCATAACCTCATTCAATACCTGGTTATTCGCATAATAATCATCGCCATGCAATATTCCAATCACCTGACCCTTCGCCTGAAGAATTCCCTTGTTTATTGCTGCATAAATACCCGTATCAGAACCTCTAATGATTATCCCATTAAAAT
>JBMLQR010000105.1:0-1734 GCA_049241465.1 Saprospiraceae bacterium
CAGCTATCAGTGGTCATTCAGGTTATTTAGTGCAGGGTTCGGCGGGAATTGGCGAGGAGGCATTAAAATATACTTGGAATTATGCCAGGCTGCTATCTCACGGTCCGGACAGACAGTCTTTAGTGCCAAGTCCCGTTTTCCATGCCATGGAGCAAGGTCTTTTAGTGCGAATAGAGGAATTAACCCGCTTGCCTGCGGAAGTTCAGGACGCACTTATTACCGTTCTTTCAGAAAAAATAATGCCCATTCCGGAATTGAATGATACTCTTCAGGCAAAGAATGGTTTTAATTTAATTGCCACGGCGAACGATCGTGACAGAGGGATAAATGAATTATCCGGTGCATTAAGACGACGATTTAATATGGTTTATATGCCTTTGCCCGAGACGATGGAGGAAGAAATATTGATCATAAAAAATAGAGTAGAGCAATCGGTTAAAAAGTTGGGAATGGAATCTTTCCCAACCCCAACAGAGGAAATAAAGAGAATTGTCACCATTTTCAGAGAATTAAGAAATGGCCAAACCATTGATGGTCAGCAAAAATTGAAATCCCCTTCCTCAACATTAAGTACCGCCGAGGCTATTGAAGTTGTTTACAGTGGTCAAATGCTGGCCTATCATTTTGGAAACGGGCAGTTGAAAGCAACGGATATTGCTGCCGCTCTTTCCGGCGCCATTGTCAAAGATACCCACAATGATTTACCTGTTTGGAAAGATTATTTGCAATTAGTGGTCAAAGATAGAGACGGATGGAAAGATCTCTACCGAGCCTGCAGAGAATTATTGTAAATGTCAGTGCCTGAAATTCAGTTCCTTGGCATTAGGCACCATGGGCCAGGCTCTGCCAGAAGAATGCTTCGGTTTCTTGAAAAATGGCAGCCAAATGCTATTATAATTGAAGCTCCTGCTGAAACAAGCGATTTATTTGCGTCGGTTAATGATCCGGGGCTAATTCCGCCCATTGCGCTCCTGCTTTATGAGCCCCTTCAACTGAAAAATAGTCTCATTCTTCCATTTGCTCATTTTTCGCCAGAATGGATTGCCATCTCCTTTGCCAATAGCAGAGGTATTCCCTTAATACCCTTCGATTTGCCCGCTTCTTTGATGTTGCCGCTTTCGCAAGAAACTGAAATTATCCGCGATAATTATGTTAAGGATCCGCTCTCTCAAGTGGCTCAATTATCGGGTTATACCGATAGTGAACGGTGGTGGGAACATACCTTCGAGCAAATTAGAGAAGACGAGGACGTTTTTAAAGGCCTTCAGGAGGTAATGATCGAAGTGAGGGGGCAGCTAAATAGAACGGAATCGAGGGAAACGCTCCTGAGGGAGTCCTGGATGCGTCAGATGATTAGAAGCGAAATGGCGAAAAATTATAATAAAATAGCGGTTGTTTGCGGTGCCTGGCATATTCCAGCTTTATTAGAATGGAACAAAATACCGGCTAAACAGGATAAATCACTACTCACCGGGTTATCAAAAGTCAAAATTGCAGGAACCTGGATTCCATGGAGTTACGACCGATTAGCCAGACAATCTGGGTATGGTGCCGGAGTATTGGCTCCCGCATGGTACGAAATGTTGTATAATCATCAAGTAGATGCACCTTCTATTTGGCTCATTCATATTGCAAAATTATTCAGGAAAGAGGGATTTGATGTTTCTCCAGCCCATTTACAAGCTATTTTAGCCTTGTCTTCCAATCTTTCCTATTTAAGAGATAAACCTGACG
>JBMLQR010000106.1:0-23796 GCA_049241465.1 Saprospiraceae bacterium
AGTTAATTTCTAATAACCAAACTTCTTTTAACCTTTTTTTATTTTCTTTTTCCTCACTTCTTAACCGCTTTCCCGAAACTCTTTCGCTTCGGGAGTGCAAATATAGAAAACTTATTTAGCTTTTACATAGTGTTTCATTAAATTATTTTAAAAATTCATCCTAAATCATTGGAAATTTTACTAATTAATTCATTATCAATACTATCTGATTGAATAATTTTTCAAACTTTTTTCAAATCACATAAATAATAGCGGTTAATTACTTGCTACCATATATAAAGGTATATAATGAACCTTTCCTAAGGTTATTTAATTATACTATTTCAATAAATTGTAATCATTTTAAACCTTACTTTTGCTTCAACATTTAAAATAATGCAAATGAAAAAACATAACTTCAATGCCGGACCTGCTATACTGCCTCAAAGCGTGATGGCAGAGGCAGCTCTTGCTGTTACAGATTTTAACAACAGTGGTCTATCTATCCTTGAGATATCTCATAGAGACAAAGCTTTTATAGCTGTCATGGATGAAGCACAACAACTGGTCGTTGAGTTACTTGGCTTAGACGATTCATACGCTGTCCTATTTCTTTCCGGAGGTGCCAGTTCACAGTTTTTTATGGTGCCCATGAATCTTCTTGCTCACGACCAATCTGCCGCTTATGTTGATTCCGGAAGTTGGGCATCAAAAGCAATAAAGGAGGCAAAAGCATTTGGTAACGTCAATGTATTAGGGTCATCAAAAAAAGATAACTATAGTTACATACCGAAGGACTTTACCGTTGATGCTACAGAACAATACTTGCATCTTACCAGTAATAATACCATTTATGGAACGCAAATACACGAATGGCCTGAGGTTCCCGTTCCCATTGTTTGTGATATGTCATCCGATATCTTCAGCCGTCCTCTTCCCATTGAAAAATTTGGACTCATTTATGCAGGGGCTCAAAAGAACATGGGACCTGCAGGGGTAACGCTTGTAGTGGTCAAAAAAGAACTGTTAGGCAAAAAATCAAGTGGTATTCCTTCTATGCTAGACTACCAAATTCATTTTGAAAATGAATCTTCATACAATACACCTCCTGTTTTTCCAATTTATGTGAGTATGTTAACGATGCGATGGATTAAAAATAATGGAGGATTAGCTGGCATGGCTAAACATAATGAAGAGAAGGGGAAGAGATTCTATGATGAACTTGACGCTAATCCATTATTTAGAGGCGCGGTTTCCGTCAATGCAGACCGTTCCCTTATGAATGCTAACTTCTTACCCGTTAATCCAAATGACGAAAACCCTTTTCTAGATGTGTGTAAAGAAGCTGGAATTGTAGGCTTAAAAGGACATAGATCTGTAGGTGGTTTCCGTGCATCCATGTATAATGCTCTTCCTTTAGAAAGCGTTGATGTACTCATTTCTGTTATGAAAGATTTCGCACAATCCAGAGGATAAGACCTTATGGGCATAGTACTTCCTGATACCATAACAATTACAAATATAAATGCCTCCGTTCCCGTTAAAATTACCAGTGAACGGAGGCGTTCTTTGCGTGCATCTGTTGGTGCATCCGGATTATTATTAAGAATTCCAAATTCCTTTAACAAAGTTCAATTTGATAATGCCTGGCTTTGGTTTACCCGTTGGGTTCATCAGTTGGTAGAAACCAAACCAAACATTTTACAACATTTAATTCCCCGACAATATAAACACGGAGATTTTATTGTCGTAAGAGGTATAATATATAATATAGATATTTTAACTCATTCATTAAAAATTTCAAAAGCATCTATTCTACCAAATCAAGTGATTCAGTTAAAAATTGGTGAGGATTATGATGCAGAACAAGCAAGTGTCATAGTTAGAAAATTAATTGCAGGTCTTATGTCTAAGGTTCATTTAGCTCCGTTAGCAGCAAGAGTAGCGGAATTAAACAAGCAACATTTCAACGTCAGGTTCAATGAGGTCAAAATTCCTCACACCCATAGCCGATGGGGAAGTTGTTCTTCAACAGGAACTATCAGACTTTCCTCAAGATTACTGTTAGCGCCCCTTGATGTTATTGACTATGTTATTATACACGAGCTGGCACATCTCATTGAATTTAACCATTCGAATAAATTCTGGAAACTAGTTGAAAAAGCTATGCCAAACTATCAGGAAAAAGAAAAATGGTTAAAGGAAAACAACTATGTGTGCCGTTTTTAGGTTTTACATTGGATCAAAAAAGGGAGATTAAACCTCAGTTTAACCTCCCTTTACAGAATGTTATATCCTTTTTATTCAGCAGAAACTTCGAATTCCACCTTACCTATAACTTCTTTATGTAAATTAATGATAGCGGTATAAGTACCGAGTTCTTTAACCTCAACAGGAAGTTCAATTTTCTTGCGTAAAATTTCAAGACCAAGTTGATCTTTAATTGCAGCGGCAATTTGTACAGAAGTTACGCTACCAAATATTTTACCACTGGCACCAGCTTTGGCACCAATTTTTAGTGTTTGAGAGGTTAACTGAGATGCAATAGCTCTATACTCTCCTAAACGCTGTAATTCTTCAGCTTCTTCTACTTTTTTAATTTCTTCCAGATTGGCCAGGTTAATTTTGTTGGCAATCTGCGCAATACCCTGAGGAATCAAAAAATTACGACCATAACCATTTTTAACGGCTACAATGTCGAAACGATCTCCCAGTTTATCCATATCGCGGAGCAATATTACTTGCATGGCTTTTGGAATTTGAACAGTGTCGAGCACTGTGAGTTAACGATAAAAATCATTTTAGTAAGTCAGCAACGTAAGGTAGCAAAGCTAACTGACGTGCTCTTTTTATAGCAGAAGCAACTTTACGTTGGTATTTCAATGAATTACCTGTAATACGTCTAGGCAAAATTTTACCTTGTTCGTTGATAAACTGCAATAAAAAATCAGCATCTTTATAATCTATATGCTTGATACCAAAGCGGCGAAAACGGCAATACTTTTTGCGGTTTTGGCCAATTTTAGGATTGCTGAGGAATTTAATATCATCTTTGTTTGCCATAATCAGCTACATTTTTTTTTGAGAAATGATATACGGGCATTATTTAGCGGAATCCACATTTTCTGACTGAGGCGCTACGCCATCGGCTGGAGGTACAGCATCAGTTCCTGGTTTCTTACGCTTTCCAATGAGACCTTTTCTTTTGTCATCATTGTATTTTATACCGAATTTATCCAACTGAACGGTTAGATAGCGCAGGATTCTTTCGTCACGAGTTAGCGCTAACTCCATTACAGCAATAAAGGAAGGATCTTCCAATTGGAATTCGATACAATAGTAAATCCCGCTGCTACGTTTCGCAATGTTATAAGCCAATTGTCTAAGGCCCATCTCATTAACAAATACAATATTACCACCTGCTTCGGTAATACTTTTTACGTAGGTCTGAGCTGTCTCCTTGATTTCATCATTAGACAGCACGGGATCGACTATGAAAGTTACTTCAAAGTTTCTCATCTGGATCAGACATTTTTAGTTAAAAATTGGCTGCAAAAGTAATAAAATATTTCTAATAATACTAAATATACGGTTATTTATCTTTAGATCTGACAATTCCTATTATTTTACCCCGGTCAAATTGACCTGTAAGCGTTGGCGATTGCCTGTTTTCTGTAAATTTCCTAACATTGTCCGCGACATAATTAAATAATTCCTGAATACTAATTCTTTTGTCCCGATTGGTGTCGGCCAGACCCTCGAGGCCTTTAATTAAATAATAGCTAAATACGCTTTGCTGAAGTCTATCGGCTTCCGCTGAATTCTCACTGGATGTTGAAGAAAGGAGCATAGCAAAATCAGATTGGTCAGACTGGCTATTTTGATAAAAATCAGTTTGACTGCTCCCCAAGAAACCCTTTTGCTCCTGCATACTTCCTGCATGACAAGCATCAGCGATACACATTTTAAATTGAGCATTAGATTGTTGAAGTGCTGAATAAATTTCATGATGATACACCACTTTTTCATAAGTACCGTCATAATCAATAGGTAAAAATGCTCCTTTTATGCCATGACCTGAAAAGTAAAATATCACCATATCCTTTTTTGTCACCCTACCTAGCATGGCATTCAGGGAATCGAGAATATTTCTACGTGTGGCTACTTTATCAACTAAATTTATTATATTCTTTGAAGGAATAGCTCCTCCCTCGGGACTTCTGAGGAAAGCAAAAAGGTTTAATGCATCATTATCAGGGTATTGAAGTGGTTCCCTATGATTTACGTAGTTTGATACGCCCACTAATAAAACATAGACTTCACCCTCATAGAAAGAATAAGGCGTATTTTTGGCAACTATATTTGGGACCACCTCCGGAATTGCTGTTTTTATAAATATTCCACGTTCCCAAATTCCCTGAACTTTATTTCCATTCGCAGAAATCATCATCCCCTTTCCATGCAATGAGCCCTTTTCTATTTCCCCCTCATACACATCTCCATTATAGTAAGATATTTTTCCTGTTCCATTTGCGAACCCATTTTGAAAATCACCTTCATATTTGTTTCCATCTGCATACAAATAAATTCCCCTGCCGTTTTGACAATTCCCCGATTGGCAAACTCCAATTTTTTCTTTTACGTTAGGAGTAGAAGGTCGTGGACCCCCTGTGGGTGTTGTTATTCCTGAGTCAGAAGTACCCTGATAAATATTTTCAGACCAAAAACCTGATCTAAAAGTGCCGTCAATATAGGTTAACGCTCCATTTCCGTGTTGTTTATCCCACTGCCAAGCACCTTTATACTCCGAGCCATTAAAATAGTAACAAATACCTATCCCATGGCGAAGACTATTTTTAAAATCTCCAATATAAATGTCCCCATTAACCATCAGCATCCCTTTTCCACCAATACAATCACCAGCTAAACAACCTTGAATACGGCTGGAAACGGAAAACAACTTTTCTGTAACCAAACTTGGATTTTCCTCAAAAAGTTTCCCTTTTTTCCACAGGCCCTGTTGTTTTAAAGATTGAGCATTAATAAAGACACCCACACCCTCTGGTTTATCCAGCTTCCATTCACCAAAAAAACGGGAACCATTCTTCCAAAAACAAATTCCGATACCCTGTCTGTTACCTTGAACAAAGGTCCCCATATATCTGGAGCCATCCTGGAATTTTTTAACACCAAAACCATCGATACATTTTCCCTCGACACATTGCGCATTGAGGAACAATGGGACGTTAAAGAATAGGGTAATAAATAAAAACAACTTCCATTTCATAGAACAAATATAAAATATTTATATCATAAAATAATACATATATTACCTATCGAACTACAGAAACAGGCATATTTTTATCTATTCCACCATATAAAACAGGTGATTGTTTATTTTGCGTAAACCATCGCACCTGTTCGAAAACATAATCAAATAATTCATTAACGGAAACGAGGCCATCCATATTTTTTTCAGCTTCACCGGTTAGACCACGAATAAGGAAATGGCTAAAAACCCCTGATTTAATACCATCGAATTCGTGAGAAAATTCATCTGTCCTTGAGGATAAAAGGAGACCCAGGCCTCCTGAATAACCAGCTAAAGATTCATAGAGAAGATGAGCGTAACTTTCGTTTTCAGACACGGATCGAAAACTTCCTGAGTGACAGGCATCAGCAAAAACCAATTTATGTTTGGCTGGACTATGTAACAAAATAGATTTGACCTCCTCATGATTTATCCGATGCATGACGCCGTCACTATCCACGGGTAGAAAAGCACCTGGCAAACCATGGCCTGAAAAATAAAATAAGATTAAATCTTCAGGATTTGCTTTTGAAAATAACTGATTGGCTGCCGCCATGACATTTTTATGCGTTGCCTGCTGATCTTTCAATAAAATAATTTGTGACGAAGGCACGGAACCACCAGCTTCAGATTGTAAAAAATCAAAAATATGTTGAGCGTCATCATCACTAAATGCTAATTTCTTCATTTGATTATAGTCGGATACACCTATAATGAGCGCGCGAATTTTAGGAATTTTAATCGTTTCGACCTTAATGGAAGGAGGTGCACTTTTAGGCGCTGAAGTACTAAGCTGATTATTTTCCCACACGCCAATGGTAATTTTACCATCGGGCAGGATAAGTTTTCCAATCCCCTGTTTTTTTCCGGCCACAAAAGCGCCTTCGTAGGAAGTACCATCTGGATTATTCAGGATACCAAAGCCATGCTGGGCACCCATTTGCCAACTACCCTGATAATTTCCGCCGACAAAAAATGTATATTTTCCGATACCATGAAACTTACTGTAAAAAAAACCACCTTCGTATAAATCACCATTTTTGTAAATCATTTTACCCACACCTTGCCTATAACTATTCACCCATTCCCCGACATATAAATCACCATTTGGAAAATGCAATTTACCCTTTCCATTGGGGTTTGCGCGTTGAAAATCACCTTCATACCGACCACCACTTGGATAAATATAAACACCATAACCTTCATAACAATTACCCGAGAGGCAACCAACGAAAGCACTTGAATTTGAATAAAATGAAAATAGGAGAACGACAGACAAACAAAAATTACGCATGGACTATTAATTTTGAAGTGAGCCCGACCTTTAAAAGGCTGGAAAAAGCGTAACATTTATCGTATATGAGGCTGGATATTGAAGGTTAAAAAATAAATAACTTACATAAGAATGAAAAAATTGAATAAAAATTGTGTGTAGAGGCAGCGAAAAGACACCATTCTAAGTTTTGATACTACAACTGTACTAACAAAGCGGATAATCCTTCCTTTCTACACTCACTGAATCAATAAATTTATCAGGAAAGGGTTATCCGCTTATTTTTTTGCTGTGAGAGAAGGATTCGAACCCCCAAGAGGCAGTTAGCTATAGCACAAGAAGATTGGTGGTCAACCCCTGGATCGATACCGGCCCTATGCTACGTTTATCCCGTAATCCTCACCCCCGAGACAAGAGGGCATGGCTGCCAATTTCATCACCTCACAATTTGATGATTAAACAAAACTTATTTTTGTTGATGCAAATATAATAATAGTTTGTTTTTTATGCAAGATTTATAAAAATAATTCAAAAAAATTATGAAATTTTTAATTTCATGTCAAATTAATTGCATTAGAAAGGCACAAAGCAAAGCGCCATAAGTTCCCAATGCATAGCCAAGGACAGCAAGAAGCACGCCAACGGGAGCCAGAGCTGGACTAAAAGCGGCAGCTACAATAGGTGCTGAGGCGGCACCACCAATATTAGCCTGTGACCCAACGGCCAGGAAAAAGAAAGGCGCCTTAATCCATCTAGCTACAAGAATCAACAATATACAGTGTATGCACATCCAGACAAACCCAACAGCGAAGAGGCCTAAATTTTGAAAAACCTCTTGGAGATTCATCTGCATGCCTATAGTTGCTACCAAAATATATAAAAATACGGATCCCAAACGAGAAGCACCTATTCCTTCAAAGTTTCGCAAAGGTGTAAAAGAGATAAATAAGCCAATTGTTGTTGCCAGGAAGGCTATCCAAAAAAAAGAAGAATTCAGCGCGGTCAAGCGCCAGGCAATGAGCACTTCGGTATATTTTCCCAGCCATGGAGTAATGATATCTGCGCCCCAATGAGAAAGAGCGACGCCTGCAAATGCAATAGTAAGTAGGTAAAGCAAAGATTTGGTATCTGGAATTTTTTCAACCCCTTTTTGGAATGCCGACATTTTATTTTGAAGATCAACAATGGCTGAAGTATCGGCCTTCAACCATTTGTCTATTTTATTAGTAATACTTGCACCATAAAGGAGCAAACCCATCCATACATTAGCTACAACGACATCTACGACAATCATAACAGCAAAAAGATTTTCATTTACTGAAAAAATTTCTTTCATAGCCGTTTGATTAGCACCTCCCCCAATCCAGGAACCGGCTATGGTAGAAAGTCCTTTCCATAAATCTTCAGGATTTGTCTGAATTAAGTCGGGGAAAAGAAATTTAACAGTTAATAAAGCAATAGGCCCTCCGATAATGACACCCAGTGAGCCAGTTAAAAACATAATAAGAGCTTTGGGACCTAAATTCCAAACCCCCTTTAAATCAATGCTTAAACATAGAAAAATGAGGGAGGCTGGCAATAAATACTGAGAGGATACCTTATAAAGGACGGAGTTTTCACCAGAAATAAGATTCAGTGGCCAATGCAGGAGCGCTGGTAAAAAATAGCACAACAATAAGGGAGGAAAAATGGTATAAAATTTTTGAATCCATTTATTTTTACTTGAGGAGGTAAAAAAAACGAAAGAAAGTACAGACAATAATAGTCCTAATACGATGGCATCATTGGTAAAGTAAGGTTGCATCATTATATTTGTTCTTTTTTAACCCCTCAATATAGAAAAAAACGCTTAATTACAAGGCTGAAACTCAAATATTGGGAAAATTTAAAGTAATTTTTATGAATTATAAAAAGTTTGTTTTACCCTTAGTAATCATGGTTTTGGTTATTTTATCGGACAGGATGACCAAAGTGTGGGCGGTTGAAACGCTAAAAGGGTACCCTTCACAATCCTACCTGGGTGATAGTTTTCGTATCATCTATGCTGAAAACGAAGGTGCTTTTTTAAGTTTAGGCTCAGACCTACCAGAAAACGTTAGATTCTGGGTTTTAGCCATTATACCTATTTTAGCTTTGGGTTATTTTGGCTTTACTCTTTTTTTCAATAATGAGGTTGGCCCCTGGCAGCGAATAGCTTTTGCTTTTATTATTGCAGGTGGCGGAAGTAATATCATAGACCGGATTTTAGAGGGAAAAGTAGTTGATTTTTTGAATATAGGCATAGGAGACTTTAGATCTGGTATTTTTAATATAGCAGATATGGCTATAATGGCGGGACTTTTCCTTATATTACCTATGGCATTTAAATCGTCTGCTCCAAAAAAACAAGAATCTGTACCCTCCGAAGGAGAAAATGCTGATGAAAATGCAGAAATAAAAGCTATAGAAGAGGAGACAGAAGAACCCGGCAAAGAAAATAAAGGAGCGTAATATTTTAATAAACTCATTCAGGAAAAATTTTAAATAAAACGTATGAAAGCATTATCTCCGGGGATATTATTAGGTATCATATTAGGGTATTTTCTAATGCTCATTCTTGTTTCAATTTTCACCAGTAGAAATGCTAACAATCAGGATTTTTTTAATGCGGGAAGAAATTCCCCATGGTACCTGGTGGCCATTGGCATGATAGGAGCGTCCCTTTCAGGAGTGACTTTTATATCTATACCTGGTGTTGTCGGAGGAGGGGGGGTGAATCAAGCATTCTCCTACATGCAGATTGTTTTCGGGTACATGCTTGGCTATGCGGTTATTGCCTTGGTTTTACTTCCTTTGTACTATAAAATGAATTTAACTTCTATTTACACCTATTTAGAAAATAGATTCGGATGGCATGCATATAAGATAGGGGCTATATATTTTCAATTAAGTCGGACCACGGGATCTGCATTGAGATTATTTTTGGTAGCTACGATACTCCATCAATTTGTTTTTGCACCTTATCAAATATCTTTTGCGTTCTCTGTTTTCCTAACGATATTTTTAATATGGGTTTACACGTTTAAAGGAGGGATAAAAACGATAGTTGTTACTGACACCATTCAAACTTTTTTCATGTTAGGCGCAGTATTTCTTACTATTATCCTGATATGTCAAAATCTGAATATGGGCTTTAACGATATGGTCAGAGCGGTAAATAACAGTGGATATTCGAAAGTTTTCTTTTTTGAAGGTGGCTGGAGTGACCCCAATAATTTTTTCAAGCAATTCTTGAGTGGGGCATTAATTACCCTCACCATGACAGGCCTTGACCAGGACATGATGCAAAAAAATCTGACCTGTAGAACGTTAAAGGACGCCCAGAAAAACATGTTCACCTTTAGTTTCATCCTAGTTTTTGCCAATTTGTTATTTTTAACAATGGGAGCCATGCTATATATATATGCATCGGAACTTGGCATCACTTTACCTGAAAAGACAGACCAGGTCTATCCATTTCTGGCATTAAACCATTTATCTCCATACATAGGTATATTATTTATATTAGGATTAATTGCGGCAGCTTACTCCAGCGCCGATTCGGCTTTAGCCGCTATGACCACCTCCTTTTGCATCGACTTTTTGAACTTTGAAAAATGGGAGGCATCTGAAGATAAAAAAAAGAAAGTACGATTTATGGTACATATAGGATATAGTGTATTAATGTTTCTCCTGATTTTACTTTTCAATAGTATATCAAAGGACGGAATTATCAATGAGCTTTTCCGTTGGGCTGGATTCACTTATGGACCTTTACTCGGATTATTTGCCTTTGGTATATTGACACAATTCAAGGTAAAGAGTCAATGGATTATACCGATTTGTGTGCTATCACCCATCATTTCATGGTTACTGGACACCTATTCGAAGGAATTATTTCAAGGCTTCACCTTTGGCTTTTTAATATTAGCCATAAATGGTACTTTGACGTTTTTAGGGTTACTTTTAGCTAGTGAAAGGGTTTATAAAGTGGTTCAATAGGCATTTATTTATAAATATTCCTAATAAAGTTGGCACTTATTCCTACATTTGCGGCGCTTTATGGTAAATCATTATCCATATTAAACTATTAACAATGTCTAAAACTTTTGCTGCTATAACAGGCGTTCACGGCTACGTACCAGATTATGTACTTACCAATGAGGAATTAGAAAAAATGGTTGATACCTCCGACGAATGGATAACATCCCGCACTGGAATAAAAGAGCGAAGGATTTTAAAAGGTGTGGAAAAAGGAACTTCTGTACTAGGTATTGAAGCGGTAAAAGGTCTTTTAGAGAAAACGGGTACAAATCCGGAAGATATTGAACTACTAATTTGTGCAACGGTCACTGCCGATATGCATTTTCCTGATACTGCCAATCTAATTGCTTCTGCAACGGGATTAACGAAGGCCTACACATTTGACTTGTCAGCAGCCTGTTCAGGATTTCTATTTGCTTTAACCACCGCCTCACAATTTATTGCTGCAGGTACCCATAAGAAAGTCATTGTTGTAGGAGCGGATAAAATGTCAGCGATTGTAGATTATACAGACCGCTCCACTTGTATTTTATTCGGAGATGGCGCCGGGGCTGTTTTACTTGAACCTTCCACTGAATATGGTGTAATGGATCAACAATTACATTCTGATGGGCAAGGTCAACATTATTTATATATGAAAGGAGGTGGATCTTTTCATCCACCGTCAGCAGAGACCATTGCAAATAAAGAACACTTCATTGTTCAGGACGGTAAGCCGGTATTCAAAGCGGCGGTAAGTGGAATGAGTGATGTTGTAAGTAAAGTAATGGCAAGGAATGGATTAACCAATGACACTGTAGCTTGGCTTGTACCCCATCAGGCAAATAAGAGAATTATACAAACGGTAGCTTCCATGGCAGACTTTCCATTAGAAAAGGTAATGGTAAACATTCAAAAATATGGGAACACAACGGCTGCGACCTTGCCTTTATGTCTTTTTGACTGGGAGAAGAAGCTTCATAAAGGGGACAATCTCATTTTAACTGCCTTTGGCGGAGGCTTTACATGGGGTGCGCTCTATCTAAAGTGGGCTTACGACACACCAGCATGATACATGATGCGAATTTTTGATTATATTTGAGGCTTAAAACAAATTTAGATATAACTTTTACCAAAAAACCAATATGGCAACAACTGCAGACATACGAAATGGTCTATGTATTGAGTTCAATGATGACATTTTTCAAATTATCGAATTCCAGCACGCACAGGTAGGCAGAGGTGCTGCCCATGTTAGAACAAAAATTCGAAGCATGACCACAGGCCGGGTTCTTGAATACACCTTTGCTTCGGGACATAAAATCAATGAAGTACGCATAGAGCGAAGGAAATTTCAATTCCTTTACACGGATGAAATGGGTTATAACTTTATGAATAATGATACTTTTGATCAGGTATCTATTGAAGAAAAATTAATTTCCAGCCCTAAGTTATTAAAGGAAGGCATGGAAGTAGATATTTTATTTCATGCTGAAAAAGAAACTCCTTTGACGTTGGAAATGCCACAGTATGTTGTTATGCAAATCACTTATACTGAACCTGGTTTACGTGGTGATACGGCAACCAATACTTTAAAACCTGCTACTGTTGAATCTGGTGCTGAGGTTAGAGTACCTTTATTTGTTGGGGAAGGAGATTTTATAAAAATTGATACAGCCTCTGGCGCATACATGGAACGTGTAAAACAATAACTATATGGATTTCAAAGAAATACAGGAGTTGTTAAAACTCATTAATAGATTAGACCTTTCCGAGTTCAAAATGAAAGATGGCGAATTTGAGCTATCTATAAGAACTAAGAATTATGAAAAGGGCAGAAACCAAGGTTATCAGGGGGTAATACAAGAAACCTACCCAGCTCCTCAACCAGCACCTGTTGCTTCTATCCCTTCAGCTGTGCCATCAGTTGTAGGTACAATAAGCACTGCCCCACCTGTTTCTGGTAATAATACATCGGAAAAAGCTACCGATCACCTCATCGCTGTAAAATCACCTATTGTTGGCACGTTTTACAGATCTTCGTCACCTGACAAGCCAGCATTTGTGAAGGTAGGAGATACTATTTCTGCCGGCGATGTTGTTTGTGTTGTTGAAGCGATGAAACTATTTAATGAAATAGAAAGCGAATTTTCTGGTACCATTGAAAAAATTCTTGTAGAAGATGCTCAGCCTGTTGAATACGATCAGGTGCTTTTCCTACTCAATCCGAAGGGTTAATTATGTTTAGTAAAATATTAATTGCGAATCGTGGAGAAATTGCCCTTCGGGTAATACGCACTTGTCGGGAGATGGGTATCAAAACGGTAGCTGTTTATTCCACAGCAGATAGAGAGAGTTTGCATGTCCGTTTCGCTGACGAAGCGGTGTGTATTGGACCACCTCAATCTTCTGAATCATACTTAAGTGTGCCCAGAATTATGGCTGCCGTTGAAATAACCAATGCCGATGCCATTCATCCTGGATATGGTTTTTTAGCTGAGAATGCTGATTTTGCTGAAGTGTGTGCTGAATACGGCATTAAATTCATTGGTCCTAAACCAAATCAAATCAGGAAGATGGGGGACAAAATAACAGCGAAGGAGACCATGATAGCCTCCGGCGTTCCTGTTATTCCTGGTTCTGAAGGCTTGATACAGGATACTGACGAAGGAAAACTCGTTTCAGCATCTATAGGTTATCCTGTAATCATTAAAGCTACTGCCGGCGGTGGTGGCAAGGGTATGCGGGTTATATGGGATGAAAAAGATTTTGATTCATCCTGGGATGCGGCGAGGAAAGAGGCGAAGGCTTCTTTTGGAAACGACGGCATTTACATAGAAAAATACATTGAAGATCCCCGACATATTGAATTTCAGATTATAGGTGATCAATTTGGAAAAGTTATACACCTATCAGAAAGAGATTGTTCTATACAACGACGTCACCAAAAATTAGTAGAGGAAAGTCCCTCCCCTTTTATGACTGACGCCCTTCGTGAAGCTATGGGTAATGCAGCTATAAAAGCGGCAGAAGCCATAAATTACGAGGGAGTAGGTACTATTGAATTTTTGGTAGATAAATATCGTAACTTTTATTTTATGGAGATGAATACCCGTATTCAGGTAGAACATCCTGTAACTGAAGAGGTTATTGACCACGACTTAATTAAAGAGCAAATTAGAGTAGCTGCCGGCTATCCTTTAACCATGGAAAATCAATATCCGCAGGCTCATGCGATGGAGTGCAGGATAAATGCGGAGGATGTTTACAACAATTTCCGCCCAAGCCCGGGTCGTATTTCCTCTTTCCATAGTTCGAAAGGACACGGAGTGCGCGTTGACACGCATGTTTATGCAGGATATGGCATTCCTCCATATTATGATTCCATGATAGCCAAACTAATATGCAGGGCACATACGCGGGAAGAATGTATATTAAAAATGGAGAGAGCACTAGATGAATTTATCATAGAAGGGGTAAAAACAACGGTTCCCTTTCACCAAAAGTTAATGAAAAATGAAGATTTCCGCAGTGGTAATTTCCATACCGGATTCCTGAATGATTTTAACATGAATGAATAGTAACCGGAAAAAAACCGGATGAATAATAATCCTTTTTGGCGCTTAATGAGTTACCTCTTTAATTATAAAAAAGAGGTAACTCTTGCTATTTTATTCAATATATTAACCGCTATTTTCACGGTATTGAGTGCGCCATTAATAAGCCCTTTTTTAGATATTTTATTTTTAGATTCTTCCCAGGCATCTCATTATGCAGAGGGTGCAATGCTTCAACAGGAAAAGTGGTTTAAGCAACAATTATTATATTTCATTGCCCAAAATGGCAAAATGAAGGCTTTACAGTACGTCTGTTTCGCTATACTCGGGGTATTTTTACTTAAAAACGTAAGTAGATATTTTGCTCTTTTCTTTATGGCTCCAGTGAGAAATGGCGTGGTAAAAGATATCAGGAATAAACTATTTACCAAAGCCTTATCCTTTTCCCCTTCTTTTTATACCAGAGAAAGAAAAGGTGATCTCATTGCCAGGGTGAGTACCGATGTTCAAGAAATTGAGACCAGTATATTGCAGGTCTTAGAAACCATTTTTCGGGAACCCCTTATTATTTTGTTAAGTATTGGATTAATGATTTACATTAGTCCTCCTTTAACCGGTATTGTTTTACTCATGCTTGCGTTCACCACTTTTGTCATAGGGGGAATAGGTAAAAAACTAAAACAAAGTTCTCAGGAGGTTCAGCAGGCACTTGGCATCATTTTATCCAGATGGGAAGAATCATTAGGTGGTATAAAAACGATACAATCATTTAACGCTGAACGATATAAGGAGCAACAATTTGACGTGGAAAATAACTTTTACCGAATAAAAACCATACGGATGTTACAAAGGAGAGATCTCTCCTCCCCTTTGGCAGAATTTTTAGGTATTTCAGTTATTACGGTCCTTTTATGGATAGGTGCACAGCAGGTTTTCGAAAAACAAATAGAGGCTGGCACTTTTTTTGCCTTTCTATTTGCCTTTTTCAACGTAATTGACCCAGCAAAATCATTTTCGCGTGCTTATTTTGATATACGAAAAGGAATGGCAGCCTTGTCAAGGGTAGAAGAAATACTGCATTATAACTCAGAGGTCATTCCTCCTACTCACCCCATTCCATTTACCACTTTTGAGAAGGAAATAACTTTCGATAGGGTAAGTTTTCATTATCCGGGTACAACGCAAAAGGTTTTGGATAATGTTTCCTTTAGCTTATCTAAAGGAAAAAAGATAGCCTTAATAGGTCCATCTGGCGCAGGTAAAACGACCATTTGTGAATTAATGGCGCGGTTCTATGATGTTACTGAAGGAAGAATAACGATAGATGGCATAGACATAAAAAATATATCTCTTTTAGATCTTCGCTCTACATTTTCCGTTATAAGTCAGGAAACCACCTTATTTTACGATACTATTTTAGGGAATATAACTTTAGGAAGAGAGGATATACCTATAGAAGCAGTAATCGAAGCGGCGCGCATAGCACAGGCGCACGAATTTATAATGGACACTCAGGAAGGATATAATACGCACATTGGTGACCGGGGATTGATGTTAAGTGGGGGACAAAGACAACGGCTTGCCTTAGCAAGAGCTTTGTTAAGAAATGCACCCATCATGATAATGGACGAAGCTACCTCTGCGGTGGACACCAAAGCGGAAAACGCTATTCAAACTGACATTTCCCCCTATCTTGAAAACAAAACGCTCCTAATTATTGCACATAGGTCTAATTCAATACAACACGTTGACGAAATTTTAGTTATAAAAGAAGGGAAAATTGTTGAACAAGGATCACCAAACTCCCTTTTCGAAAAAGTGTGCCTATGAACATTACAAACAATCTTTCTTTTTCTATGCCTACTAATGAAAAATTCGTTAAAATATATGTTTTAATTTTTATCTTTTTCCATATAGAGATCATGGCACAGAGTAATTTAAGTACTCCTGTTATGCTACCCGAGGCAGGCGATGTATTCCATT
The DNA here is from genome assembly GCA_049241465.1 of Saprospiraceae bacterium. Taxonomy (GTDB): domain Bacteria; phylum Bacteroidota; class Bacteroidia; order Chitinophagales; family Saprospiraceae; genus BJGN01. The sequence goes on from JBMLQR010000106.1 coordinate 16,145, forward strand.
ACGAAGTTGAAAAATCCCCCGCTATATTAAACTGGGAGGGAGGTACCAATAAAAGATGGGATTTCAGTTCTTTGCTATCCCCTGTGACACAAAAAGTTAACTGGCAGGGAGCTGGTGCCATATTAAAAGTTCAGGTAGAAGAAAATATAGAAGGATTTTTCACTAAAGACAAGTCGGAACTGCTCTGGCTGGCTGGTAATGGGCCTGATTTTCTGGGATATGCTAAATTTTCTCAATGGGTTTTCACAGACCCCCTGGTTGAAAAGAAGGCCAATATAAAATATGGCAGCGGTTTTTACGATGAAGCCACTTGTTTTGTTACCTTTTCAAAACTGAATGCCGAACCCAGTTTTTTAAAGCTGTTTACCCTACAACCCGATTCCATTCGCATAAAATATACCATAGAACGGCAAACTATCTTAGATGGTTACGGCAAAATGGTGCTGCCTGGCGAAATAATGGATGTACTTCGGGAAAAACGAGTGGATAAATATATCCCTGTGCGGATTGAAACAAAAATAGGACGACGATCATGGCAAATACTGAATATTCCCTTGAAAAGTTCTCAGCGTATTTCTTATCATTTTCATAGTCCCGATTATCGTGAGACAGTGGTAATAGTCAAGATGGATCCCACTGAAAACAATCTGAAAGCTGAAAAAATAAGTTTCAGAACGCCATCACCCGAAAGAAATATTTTTCCCATGGGACAAATAAAGCCTAATGCTTATCCGGCGCCAAATCCTACCTTAGGCATGGTGCGATTTGATTTTATTTCGTTACCACCTGGAAACTACAAACTCATTATTTGGAATCAATTAGGTGGCGAACAATTTAGAAAATCTTATGTAATAAAAGATAGATATTTTATGGACAAGATTGATTTAACGGCCTTAAAAAGAGGTTATTACTGGTATGAACTATCCGATGCTTCTGGTAATAAGTTCAAACCTCAATCACTGATTGTCATTAGACCTTAACCAAAAAAAATCCCATTTTTACATTAAATATATTTCCATTTCTATTATGTGCCGATTAATTGTCCTTGTTTTTTTACTGTCATCCTATTTTGTCGAAGGACAGGTAAAAAATCCTGTTATAAACAGCAACAGAACGGTGGCCGACGCTATGAAACAGAGTAGTTCTGAAGGAAAATTATTATTTATATATTTCCATGCTGAATGGGTACAACTCTGTCAGTGGATGAAAACAAATACCTTTACAGATCCGGATTTAGCCCGGTTTTTAAAAGAAAATGCCTTATTTCTTGAACTCAATGTAGAATCCTCAATAGGAAATGCTGAAAAACAATTTTTCAGAGTAAACGCATTGCCAACGATGATATTATTTGACGCCTCGGGAAACCAGCTTGTTCGTATAGATGAGGCCATGAATGCCACTAATCTGCTATCGAAACTAAACACCTGGAATTTGGAAGAAAACAAAAGGTTACCAACAGGAAATGTGAGTGACAAAAGTGGTTATCAAAGCTTACAACATTTAAACAGGCCTGCGTTACTGCCCAATCAACCCAATATATTAGAAAATAGTGAGACCATCTATTACGGTATAGTCATAAAATATTTCCATCAACACGAGCAAGCGCTTCAATATATGCAACAATTTCAGAGGCAGGTAGAAAAAAAAGTAATCATAACAGAAAAGGATATAACTAATGAAATTAAACAGTATCAGATTATCGTTAAAAATTTTTCATCTATGGAAGAAGCGAGAGCTTACTTACCAAAACTGAGAATGTTAAGTATAAATGGAGAGATAATAAAATTATGAAGTCAAAAAAACAATCATAATTGCTAAAAAGCTAAGTTATGACGTACTTTTGCCCCTTAAATCATCGTTTCAAATACATTCATTCATTTCACAAAACCAAATTAAGCAAAAAGGCTTAATCAGGAAAATTGAATCCATGCGCATTACTTCCATTTTACTTTTGATTGCCCTGCCAATAATCCTTTTAGGTCAATCACCTACCTTTCTGCCTGTTGACTTTAACAAATCACAAAGTAGTATTTCTGGTTTACGAATGGCCTGCGACAATTTTGCTGGTACCTTTCGTTTAGGAAATAGTGCGCCGACCAATAAAAGCACGGCAACTTCGGACAGAAAACATATTTATCTATGTAAAAACGACTCCGTATCCATTATACATAATGGTGATTTCAGGCTTTCAGGTGATCCAAATTCCGCAACACTGCCTGGTATTGGTTATATTATGTATAAATGTGAACCTAAAGGGCAAACCGGACCAACTTTATCAAATATTCTAACTGATTCTCTTCGATGTTTATTAACACAAGCAGCCGTCGGTGGCACCTTTACCTCCAAAACGGAAGGACTTTGGATGGTCAAGGAAAAAATAAACGGAGACCTGACTTTTTTCAATCAGGGGCAACTTCAGGCTTCTTTCAATTCAGGAGGGCCAATAAGCTATTGGTTTGCACCGGCTACTTTGGACGATTTTGACGGAAAGAAGTATGAGACAGCGACTGGTTCAACCGTGGCGGGAGCTTGTGTAAATGTAAATATATCCGAAGCTATAGAAGTTACTTATCTTAATCCTGTAATCATTGAGGAGGTTACTAAAAATTGTATAGTAAATAATTGTGTAAGCCGGATTGTTGTTAAGGGTGGATTACCTGAATTTAATGGTAGCTCTTACACAAAAATTTCAATAATTAATAAAAACGATGTCAATATAAAGGGTAAAATAATAAGCACCAATTTATATAAACACAATGATACTTTAGAAATATTTGTACCTACACCTGGAGAATATATTATATCTGCGACTGATGAATACAGCTGCGATGGAAATATTACCTTAAATATTACTACCTGTCCGTCAACTACTTTCATCCTGCCTAAACAAAATGCTAAGTTTGGTGACGAAATTTGTATTCCCGTCACAGCATCCAAAGTCACGGATGCTGTCTCCTTAACTTTAGGAGTTACCTGGGACACCACCATTTTAAAATTTAAGAGTTTAAATACGAATAATACTAAACTAGTAGGCATTGGAACAAGTGACATAAGTTACAGCCCGATAACTAACGACATTAAAATATCGTATTTTAAATCGGGAGGCGCACCATTTTCATTGAATGATGGTGACTTATTATTTAATGTATGCCTTGAAGTTATTGGATCCGACGGAAAAACGAGTCCATTGACCTTTATAAATTTAGGCACTGCACCATCACCATTGGAAGATGATTGTGGGAAGCCAATGGGTTTTCAATTTTCAAATGGACAAATAAATGTTACAAGTGAGATTTTGTTTGTAAATGTTAAAGTAGATAGTATTCCCTGCCAGAATGTGGGAAATAATACAGGAGGTTTCGAGGTAACCGTGACGGGAGGGACGATGCCCTATAAGGTAACCTGGCAAAACAAAGATGACAATACCACGGGCTCTATCAATATAAACAGTTTGGATGGCAAAACCATTATTCCAGGTTTAAAAGCGGGAAATTATCTTTTAACCATTACAGATTCCGCCCCTACGCCAAACTCTTCAACGAAGGAAAGAGAAATTCCACCATCGAGAAATTTTGTTGTCAGGTTGGATATTATCAAAGACATCATTTGTAATAATGATAGCAATGGGGAGCTTAAAGCAACCGTATTGATTGACGCACAAGAGGAAAATGATCTAACTAATTTTGATTTTACCTGGAGTAATGATCCTACCATAAAAACTAATTTTCAAAAAGATTTAGCCCCTTCATTCAGCGCTTATACAGTTACTGTTAGGGATAATTTTGGTTGTGTAGCACAAGCTTCTGAAAATCTGACTAATCCAAGTAGAATAAATATTACAACTTCTTCGCTTACTAAAGCTACTTGTTCTGGTGTTGCGGATGGGGAAGCTGTAATCACAGTGAGTGGAGGTATCAGACCTGCTACAGGATACACCTTAAAATGGGCAGATCAAGCATCCTTCTTTCAAGGAACCTCTGCGTTAAGACCTAACTTGCTACCTGGTACGTATATTATTTCTATGGAGGATGCCAGGGGGTGTCAAAAATCAGCGCCTGTAATCATTGATGTGGTAAAAAAACTAGACTTTGACATCACTGGTGTGGATGCCAGTTGTTTAGGAAAATGCGATGGAAAAGCCATTATTGTAGTTGCTTCATCGGCTACTGGCATCCCTTCTTTTAATATAAGTTCAGGATTAAGTGTTCCAACTGGTAGCGGCATCAACTACCAATTTTCTGGCTTATGTTCAGGCAGTTATAACGTTACGATGTTGAGTTCTGAAGCGGGGAAACAATGTTCTTTTGAAAAAACGGTGGTTATTACCGATCCCGAGGTATTGAAAATAGATACGATAACCTATATACAAGAATCCTGTACTGCGGGCGGCGGTAAGGACGGAAAAATTAAAGTAGCGGCAAAGGGCGGCGTAAGTCCTTATGCCTATAATTGGGCGAGTGCAACGACCAGTAATTTATCGGATAGTTCTGCCGTGGTGAATCTGACTAAAGGAACCTATACCGTCACTGTAAAAGACGGGGCTGGATGTGAAGTTCCCTTTGCATTTGGTATAACTTCCCGCACTCCGCCTAAAATCACTGAATTGAACAAGTCTTTTGTTAGTTGTATTGGAAATACAGACGGAAAATTATCAATAAAGGCCACAGCTGGCGATTCTCCCATAAGTACCTATACCTGGAGTAACGGTGTAAGTGGTCAATTTCTTAATGCATTGTCTGTTGGAACTTACAAAGTTACCGTAACAGGTACTGACGGATGTTCTGTTGATAGCTCTGTTCAAGTTTTAAATCCCGACCCATTCAAGCTATCAGATACCAAAACATTTGAACCAACTTGTGTAGGCAAGGCAGATGGCCGTATCGTCATTACACCAACAGGCGGAACGGCGCCTTACAAAATAACCTGGGAAAATAGCACTCAAACAGGAACCTCGCTGATTAACATTGGTAAGGGAACCTACCGGTTTAATCTCGTCGATGCTAACAATTGTCCTACCTTCAGTCAGAATATTGTATTGGTAGATGCCCCCGAGATACTCATTACTATGAGCGGTTTAACGGAAGTCAGTTGTTACACGGGAACACAAGACGGAAAAGCAACAGCTACAGCTAGTTATAGTGACGGGAAAGTCGGCACCTTCAATTTTGAATGGAGTAGCGGGGAAAGTCAGGCGGCTTCAAACAGCGCCACCGCTATAAAATTAAGGTCTAATCTAAATACTTTGACGGTAACAGATAACAATTTATGTACAAAAATTGAAAGCGTAAATATACCCTTACCTCCAGTTATTGTTGCTAATGCGAAGGTTAAACCAGTAACTTGTTTTGGATTAGGTGACGGTGCAGTAGATCTGGCCCCAACGGGAGGAAGAGGTACATTTACTTATGTGTGGAATACAGGATCGACTTCATCGTCCATTAACAACATGAAAAATGGTGAATATACGGTAACTATTACTGACGGAAATAAATGTACCATACAGGAAAAGGTAACTGTTACCGAACCTGCTCAATTATTATTAGCTTTAGATGCGGCCAAAACAAAAAACGTCAGTTGCCCTGGCTTATCAGATGGTGTTTTAGTATTTAAGTTGACCAATGAAACGGGAATTAATCCATTAGGAGCAACTCCCTACCAATGGTCCACAGATGCAGGAGTCGCGAGTGCCAGTAACAGCAAGGACAAATTGCCTGCCGGCACCTATCGTGTTACAGTGACAGACAGTAAAGGTTGTCAAGATCAAATCCAACATATATTTACCACACCCGATCCGATCATCGCTTTTTTCAATCCGGTGAATCCTCCTTTATGCCATGGTACCACTACCACGCTATCGGTAAAGAGCGTTAGTGGTGGAAACGGCTTAAAATTATCAGATTACGTATTTAGTGTAAACAACAGTGGTATTAGCTTTCCTGTGGACCAAAAAATACAAATTTTTGCTGGTCGGACTATTATACAAGTTGAGGACTACCTTGGCTGTGCTTATACAGAAACCATTGATGTAAGTTCTCCCCTACCCTTACTCGTAGAATTTAACCCCGGCAGTATAAACATTCCATTGGGTGACACCTCAACACAGCTTAAGCCTGCCATTCAAACGTCTAATCCCATAAGAACCTATAAATGGACACCGAGTGCGGGATTATCCTCCGCCAGCATATCCAATCCGACCATTCGGGACTTATACGGAGATCAAAAATTTAATCTGGAGGTTACCGATATAAATGGTTGCAAGAGCAATGGAAACATTCAGGTATTAGTAGATCGGAATTATTCTGTTTTCATACCCAATGTTTTTTCACCGAATGGGGATGGTATCAATGATGAATTGAGAATACATTCTTGTCTGGGCGTCAAAGAAGTAACCAATTTCAGGATATTTGACCGTTGGGGGAACCTGATAAAGTCGATAAATACGGTGCCCATTGATTGTGACGGAGGGACAATATTATGGGACGGAAGTTATACAACGAGAGCAGCCAATGTGGGTAGTTACGTTTATACCTTCGAAGTATTATTTCTTGACGGCTACAGGCGACCTTATTCCGGCGACTTCGTTATCATCAAATAATAAACTGGTGTTTTTCCGCGAATAAAGAAATTGAATGGAGTATTGGAACGATAAATATGTTCCAACGCTCCATTTTGCTTTTTAGAGTGCTTCCTTTAATGCAAATCGATTATTCTTTGAGATAGAAATGACAGGGGTCAATGATTACTTGAATCCAGCAATTATTAGAAGATGATTTCATCAAATTTAACCTTTGATGTCAAAATAATATGCATCCTGGTTCGTGGCTATATTTTTCTTAATAGATACCAAGTAATATTCTCCATTATTTTAATTCTGGATTTGCTGCCGTTAAATAGTGATATCTTCCCGCTTCATATAAATTATTACATTCGCCTGAACGTGTTATTTTACCATTCAAACTAAAGCCTATTATTCTTCACCGAATAAGCCAGTTTATCATGCCCTATACAAAGAGTTTGTATTCAACTGTATCCAATTTATTGCAGCGTTTATTCTCTGTTGGCGGTTTCAACATTAAGGAGATGACAAAAATAAATGGAATAATTCAACAATATAAGTAGAACTACTTAACTCAAAAATTCCAGGTATTTAAAAGTTTAACCTTAGTTCATGACCAGCACCGTGGTTGATTTGGTTATTGTGTTCCCTTTGCACAGATGGAGCACCAGCACACGATATACTCCGGCCTGAACGGTCTGCCCGTTATACGTACCATCCCATTGATCACCTGATTTAGTGGTAGAAAAGATTTTATTTCCCCATCTATCCCAAATTTCAAAAGAGATCAGTGACGTTATAATTCTTGGATTACTTAAACCAAAGGCATCATTCAGTCCGTCCCCGTTTGGCGTAAAAGCTTTGGGTAAAAATGCTTCATCACATTTCAAATCATTGGGATCGATGACCACAATTCTAAAAGAGTCGGTGGCAATACAAGGCGTAGAGGCATCCTTAAGTTCAAGTTTGTAGGTATAATTTCCTGATGCCAGAGGCGAAATTACAGGTTCTTTAATGGTGGGGTCACTCACCCAAAACTTGGGGGACCAGGTAAAATCAGTAGCACAAGTAGGAGACAGCTTAGTTACTACCTCAT
>JBMLQR010000106.1:23896-31688 GCA_049241465.1 Saprospiraceae bacterium
GGGGACCAGGTAAAATCAGTAGCACAAGTAGGAGACAGCTTAGTTACTACCTCATCTCCCACATAAACAATATCATTATCGTTAATAATATTATCAACGGGTTGATATAATTTTCCAATTTCAGATTCCAGGAGTGCGCGGTTATAGAAGCGTAAATCGTCCATAAGGCCATTGAAACCAATTTCATTGGCACCATAACAAGTACTTCCGCCTACGACTAAATTACCATTATTAAGGACATTCACCCGAGAGGCAGAGGTTTGCTCTGACACCAGATTACCATTATAATAGAGTCTTATTTTTGAAGCATTCCTGGCAATAGTGATATGATGCCAGCATTGACCCTTTGGTAATTCATAAATGATATTGACCTGTTTATTGATTCCTTCGGTGAGAGCGACATTAAGATTACCTGTAAGTGGTCTAAAACGAACCACCAGAGAATTATCCACCAGGCAGTCGCTGCGTTTTTTTGACAAGAGGTATTGAATACCCTTATCATTCCCCACTTTAAAATAAAAACTAACGGTAAAATCTTCTGTATCGAATTCAGAATTTACCGCACCGATAATGTTTACGAGGCTGGCATTTCCCGAAAAGCGAATCGCCTCATTGAGCGGACCACAGACATAATCAACACCAGAATTTCCAATAGCATCATTCGAAAGATTACCGGTATCATCTTTCAGATTTTTATTAAACGGATAATAAGCAACGAGACCAGCTCTCGTTTGGGCTGAAATATTTGTAAAGAAACATAGTATAAGCAAGCCTATAAAAAGACGCATAGAATAAATCGTTACTGATTGAAAATTATTTTAGGGAATCAAAAAGGGCAGGCGAGAAAGCATCCATCATTCGGGTGGTTTCTCTTTCCTCCGCTTCCATAGACATTTCGAGTGCCTTATTTACCGTCAGGGTTAAAAGGCTTTCGAGTTCTGATAGTGACGCCTTCTTCATCATTTCCTCATTGATGTGAATGTTTGTTATATTTCTATTTCCATCGGCAGACACTTCAATCATTTGATTGTCGGAGATGGCTACGATCGCAATATTACTTAAATTTTCAAGTACGGACTGCTGAACCTCCATCATCTCATCAAATATTAGCTTTGACATAATTTGTTTTATTTAATAATAACCACAATGTACAGTAATTAAAGTCAACCTTCAACCATTTTAGGCTTCTACTGTATAAATGTTTAACGAAGTTATTTCAATTTTAATGTAATCAACATAATTAATGTGAAACTTTAGGGCAAATTTTAATAGATTTGTGATTGCGAAACAAAAATACCACAGTGAAAAAAAAACAAGAAGAGAAAGACATGTCTTTTTTCGACCATCTTGAAGAGTTAAGGTGGCATATTATCAGGTCTTTAGTAGTAATAATAACCATTGGAATTATTCTATTTATCAATAATGCCTGGTTTTTTGATGTTGTTTTATTTGGACCTACAAAACCCTCGTTTATATCTTACCGATGGTTTTGCGATATGGGTAATGCGATTGGGTTGGGAGAAAGCATTTGTTTTTCCCCTCCATACATTAAAAAGCAGGCTATTGGCTTTGCAGAAGCATTCACCACAAGTATATCCGTATCATTTATTGCTGGCTTTATCGTTGCCTTTCCCTACGTTTTTTGGGAATTTTGGCGATTTATAAGTCCTGGTTTGTACAAACATGAAAAGAATGCGGCTCGGGGCGTTGTTTTTATTTGCTCTTTTTTATTTTTATTAGGTGTAAGTTTTGGCTATTTTGTTATCGCCCCATTTGCTGTTAATTTCCTGACTGGATTTACCATACCTGGCGTTGAAAATACACCTACCTTGGATTCCTATCTGAACTATATCATTATGTTCACTTTACCTACAGGATTGGTGTTTGAGTTACCTGTTGTTGCCTATTTTTTAGCTCATTTAGGTATTTTGGGGCCACAATCAATGCGTGATTTCAGAAGACATGCCTTTGTTGTCGTACTTATTGTTGCGGCCGTTATCACTCCACCTGACGCGGTAAGTCAGTGCCTCATTGCTATTCCCTTGTATGGTCTCTACGAAGTCAGTATTTTAGTTGCTGCTCGAGTAACGGCAAGAAGGGAAAAGAAAGAATTAGAGGAAGAAGAAGCTGACCGTAAAGAAATGAACTCTTAATCTGTTTATTCATGGAAAGATTATCATCAAATGCCACCTTATTTCTGAACATATTTCTACCTGTTTTCTGGAGTGTATTTTTTGGAGCGTTTACTTTAGGTGTCTTTTTGGCCGATGAAATTTATTTTGGATTTTTACCTTATACCTCCTTCAGGTGGGCCACTTTGTTTTTCTACCTAACCGGTTTAGCCGTTATTTATTTTACTTTTCTACGTTTGAGAAGAGTTGAGATGACCGCTGATTCTCTATACATAACCAATTATTTCAAGACCGCAAGATATCCCATCGGCGCCGTATCCAATTTAGAATGGCGCCGATGGTTTGGTCTTTCCCTTGGTATTTTTCACCTTCATGCCAAGGGAATATTTGGCCAGAAAATTCTTTTTTTAGGCGATAAAAAAGTCATTGACCAATTACACGCAACCTATCCTGAATGGCTAAAGCCTTAAGCCTTAGAGCGTAGGTGCATAATAGGACAAATCATTTCCTCCAGGGATATTCCACCGTGTTGAAACGTATTCTTATAATAATTCAAATAGTGATTATAATTATTTGGGTATAAAAAGAAGCCATCTTCTTTAGCAAATATATAAGTGGAACTAACATTAGGTCGAGGCAAACCAGACTGACCTGGGTCCTTTAGTTCCAGTACATTCTTTTTATCATATTGAAGGTTCTTTCCAACTTTATATCTCAGATTACTCGTAGTTTCCCTGTCACCCACCACTTTGACAGGCGTATTTACCCGAATGGTACCATGGTCGGTGGTGATAATGAGCTTCACATCTTTCTCGGACACCCGTTCTAAGGCAGCCCAGAGAGGAGAATTAGCGAACCACGATCTGGTAAGAGACCGATAAGCCTTTTCATCGCCGGCCAATTCTTTTAAAACTTCCATTTCAGTCCTTGCATGGGAGAGCATATCTATAAAATTATATACAATAACGGTAAGGTCATTATTCAAACAATTAAATATATTGTCCTGAAGTTGTCTGGCGGCCTGGACTTGGGTAATTTTAAAATATTCGTGTTTAATGTCCCTTCTGAACACCTTTTTTATTTGCGCGGCCAGCAATTCAGCTTCAAAATTATTTTTCCCCCCTTCTTCAATATCCCCGACCCAATACTGTGGAAATTGCTTTTCGATGTCCGCTGGCATCATACCAGCGAAAATAGCATTTCTGCTATACTGTGTAGCGGTTGGCAAAATACTAAAGAAATAATCTTCATTTTGCAATTTAAATCTTTCCAATAAAATAGGTTCTATCACTTTCCATTGATCAAATCTAAGATTATCCAGGACGAGTAAAATAGTTGGACATTCCGGTTGAATGTGTGAAAAAACCTTTTCCCTGAGAAGATTAAATGATTTTACCGGACCTTCAGAAGGATTTTTCATCCAATGCGGATAAATACCTGATATATATTTACAAAATGCAGCATTTGCCTCTTTTTTCTGTTGAGACAAAATATCAGCCATTTCATTAGAATTAGAATGATCTATTTTGAGTTCCCAGGAAATAATTTTTTGATAAATCTCTGCCCATTCTATATAATCCATACCACTCTGGAGTTGCATGAAAATTTGTCTGAACTCCTGTTGGTAATCAGAGGATGTTTTTTCCCGAACCAATCTTTTATTATCTAGAATTTTCTTCAGGGTCAACCAAATTTGATTTGGGTTAACGGGTTTAATCAAATAATCGGTAATTTGGGAACCCAGGGCCTCCTCCATAACCGTTTCCGCCTCATTTTTAGTAATCATCACAATAGGCAGATTAGGATTAATCTGTTTTATACGAGCCAGGGTTTCCAGTCCATTGATTCCGGGCATACTTTCGTCTAGGAAGACCACATCAAACTCACTTCCTGTGGCACATTCATCGACAGCATCATGGCCATTTGTGACCATAACTACCTCATAACCTTTTGATTCAAGAAACATAACCTGAGGTTTCAACAAATCAATTTCATCGTCTGCCCAAAGAATTCTAATTTTATCCATAATAGCTAAAGTAAGTAAATAATAAGAATGAAACAATTATAAGTAATTTCCCGTTAAAATACGGATTAAAACGGCCGTGGGCAATTAAATATTGCTTTAAAAAATTTCATCGACTTATGCAAAAGTCAAAAATAATCAATGATCCTGTTTACGGGTTCATCCAAATCCCTGAGGGTATTCTACTTGATTTGATAAATCATCCTTATTTCCAAAGGTTATCCAGAATAAAGCAGGTAAGCCTGGCTCATTATGTTTATCCGGGCGCGCATCATACCCGATTTCACCATGCTTTGGGCGCTTTGCATTTAATGCAGGAAGCGCTGTCTATATTAACATCCAAGGGCGTAGAAATTACCCCATCCGAGCAAACGTCCGCTTGCATTGCCATTTTATTGCATGACATTGGACATGGTCCATTTTCACATACTTTAGAAAACACCTTAATCAAAGTTTCCCATGAAAAGCTGTCCATTGCCTTTATGGAAGCTTTGAATATAACCTTTGAAGGGAAGTTAACAGAAGCCATTTCGATATTCCGGCGCACCCATCCAAAATATTTTCTTTCACAACTTGTTTCCGGGCAATTCGATGTAGATAGGCTTGATTATTTAAGCCGGGATAGCTTCTTTACAGGAGTTACAGAAGGGGTTGTTGGGTATAGCAGAATTATAAAAATGCTATCTGTTTCAGATGGAGCGTTAGTTGTTGAGGAAAAAGGCATTTATAGTGTAGAAAAATTCCTTATTGCCAGAAGATTAATGTATTGGCAGGTTTATTTGCATAAGACCGTGTTAGCTGCTGAAAATATGTTAATAAAGATCATTGAAAGAGCTCGCTTTTTACATAAAAAAAATCAGTTACTATATATTCCGTCTTCTTTAAAATATTTCATGGACAATGACATTACGGAAGATCATTTATCAGAAAACGCTTTATTTTTATTAGATAAATTTGCGTCATTAGATGACATTGATATTTTTTCTGCCATCAAAGAATGGCAAAATGAGGAGGACCGTTTACTTTCTTTTATATGTAAATCCCTTTTAAACAGAGAATTATTCAAATTAAAATTTTCTGATGCTCCCATATCAAAAGAAAGATTATTGTTGGAAGAATCTAACCTAAAAAGCTGGTGGAAAGGTTCTGACGAAGAAATGTCCTTTTTACTATTTAGTGGAAAGGAAAGCAATCGGGCTTATTCTTATGCGCAAGAAGAAATTAAAATTTTGACTAAAGAGGGTGATGTAAAGCCAATGTCAGACTGTGTTGATTACCCATTACCACCTGGAGGCATTGAAAAATATTACCTTTGCTATGCAAGTAACCTAAAAGAAAAGACGCTTTGATATGAAAACTGCGATGTTTTTAGGTCAATGCGCTATAAATTTCTTATATTTCGCGGACTTAAAACAAATTAAACCATTTGCAGTGCTGCAACTTTTCAGAACCAACCAAATATTAGCAAGCGTCCTAGGGTTTTCCTTTGCATTTATTTGGAACTCCAGTATTTATATCCATGTTCCCCTTTGGGAACCCAGCCAAAGCGGCATTTTAATGAACGAAATAAGCCATCTAATTGGTCACTCGGGCATTGGGGCAAGAATTACTGTATTAGTGTTGCTGGCTATACAGGTTGCGCTGGGAAATCAGATAGTAAATAAATATAGATTAGCCGATACCTCGACCGTGTTCCCCGGCATATTTATTATTATGCTTAGTTGTTATTCCCCTTATTTTTTATTCTTATCCACCTTTCATTTTGTTAATACTTTAACAATACTAATACTATACATTCTACTCGGTACTTACAATCAGCCTAAATCTGCTGATCATATTTTCAATGCAGGATTGCTCGCGGGCATATCCTTTTTATTCTTTCCTCCAACGATGTATCTTATTTTAATCATATTTATTGCATTAAGCATTTTAAGGACTTACAGTGTAAAGGAAAGACTTATGGTAATCTGCGGTTTTATTATTCCTCCATTTTTAGCTGGCGTCTATTATTACTGGCAAAACAGTTTTGACTTATTCTACAAACTTCAGTTTACCCATATATTCAATAAACCCGCTTATCTGGTGACACCTTTTGAGTATATAAATTTGTTGCTATACTTTGTTTTTATTTGTCTTGTTATATTTTTGGTTTTTTCTTATAACAAGATTGCCTACCGAAGAATTATACAATCGAGGAAACGAATAAACATAATGTATTGGATTTTAGGTATTACCTTTGTTACACTATTTATACTACCAAAGCAAGGTAAAGATGTTTATCTTTTACTTTCCTTACCTTTAGGATTATTAACCTCTTTAGGATTTATATCAATGAGGCCTAAATTGGCCGAAATTTTTCATTTTGTATTGATTCTGGGGTTATTAGTTAGCCATTATTTAGGATTATTTTTATAAAATCAACTCTTATCTGTATGAAATTTGGCGTTGTTGTTTTTCCTGGTTCCAATTGTGACGAGGACGTATTTGAAGTTTTTTCAAGCTACCTGGGCATGGAAACCATCAAATTGTGGCATAAGGATGAAGATTTAAAAGGACTTGAACTGGGGGATTGTATCATTCTACCTGGAGGATTTTCCTACGGGGATTATTTAAGATCAGGCGCCATTGCCCGATTTTCGCCTATAATGAAGTCTGTTATTTCGTTTGCAGAAAAGGGAGGATTAGTTTGGGGGATATGTAATGGTTTTCAAATATTATGTGAGGCTGGTTTATTGCCAGGCGCTTTACTCAGAAATGAAAATCAACAATTTATTTGTAAAAATATTCACATTGTACCTTCAAGCAATCAAAGTGTTATAACGGCGCAATTGACGCCTAATGTGGCATTAAAAATTCCAATTGCCCATGCAGAGGGGCGATATTTTGCTGATGAAACTACCTTAGTAGGGTTGAAACAAAACGACCAGATCTTATTTCGCTACTGCGATGCTTCAGGAAATGTAGATGCACCATCCAATCCAAATGGATCTATTGATAATATAGCTGGAGTATGTAATCTCAAACGAAATGTGTTTGGCATGATGCCTCACCCTGAAAGGGCGGCAAATGACATGGTGGGTAACACAGATGGACTTAAGTTATTCGAATCACTGCTAACGAGTTCCAAAATATTTTCTTAACCTTTTAGGTTTTAAAAACATTTGTTTCATTTTAATGTATGTAACCGAGGTTACTTTTGTCTAATAATTTGTTTTGTAATTTTGCGTTATGAAACTTACCAATCATTCATTTTAAAATTTATGCGTTCAATGAAACTATCTATATCCTTAGCTTTTTTTTTAGGCTTGATCATTAACTTACATGGACAGATATTCAATCCGGTAAGTTGGAATTACCAATGGAAAAACACAGCTAAAAATGAGTATGAGCTTCAATTTATCGCTCAGATTGATGAAGGCTGGAATATTTATTCACAATATTTGGAAAGTGATGATGGCCCAATACGGACGAGCATCATTTGGGACAAAGGTTCCCATTACACCTTGTTGGGTAAAGCGTTGGAAGAGGGAAACATATACAAGGGTTTCGATGATATTTTCGGAATGAACGTAATAAAGTTATCCGGTAAAATCATTTTCAAACAAAAAATAAGAGTAACTGATCCAACAAAACCAAT
>JBMLQR010000106.1:31788-39797 GCA_049241465.1 Saprospiraceae bacterium
GGAGGATTATTAGCCTTATTAACGCCCTGTGTGTTCCCAATGATTCCGCTCACGGTAAGTTATTTTACCAAGGGATCAGCAGATAGAAAAAAAGGTATAATTAATGCCTTTCTCTATGGGTTTTTTATTTTCATGGTATATGTATTGTTAAGTATTCCTTTCCATTTAATGGACAGCATACAACCTGACATACTTAATGACATATCAACGAATGTAGGACTAAATGTGTTCTTTTTTGTTATTTTCATCGTATTTGCCATTTCATTTTTTGGTTATTTCGAGTTAGCTCTACCGGAATCATGGACAAATAAAGCAAGTTCAGCCGAAGGCGTTGGAGGTATATTAGGCATATTTTTCATGGCCCTGACGCTGGCTTTGGTATCCTTTTCATGTACTGGCCCAATTTTAGGTTCTCTTTTGGCGGGAACGATGTCATCATCCGCCGGAGCCATGCAATTAACGGTAGGAATGGGAGGATTTGGCTTAGCGTTAGCCTTGCCCTTTGGCCTATTCGCAGCATTCCCTGGCCTATTGAACAGACTACCAAAATCAGGTGGCTGGATGAACAGCGTGAAGGTCGTTTTAGGATTTTTAGAATTAGCCCTTGCCCTCAAATTCCTTTCGAATGCCGACTTGGTAAAACACTGGGGATTAGTAAAAATCGAAATTTTTCTAGTCCTTTGGATTATCATTTTCAGTGCCCTCGCTCTTTATTTATTTGGTGTTATCCGCATTGGCCATGAATCAAAAAAGGATAAAAGAAGCCTTACACATAAAATTTTAGGATTTGCGAGTATATTATTCGTAGCCTATTTAGCGTCAGGTTTTCGATTTGACGAACGGGCTGGAACTTATAAATCTTTAACCGCTTTAAGTGGAATGGCGCCACCTACTTGTTACAGTTTGTTGTATGATTGTGATTGCCCACATAATTTAAATTGTTTTAAGGATTTAGAAGCTGGCTTAGCTTTTGCAAAATCAGTAAATAAACCCGTAATGATTGATTTCACGGGGTATGCTTGTGTGAACTGTAGAAAAATGGAAGAACATGTATGGCCTGACCCCACCGTATATTCTTTACTTAACGACAAATATGTTATTATTTCCTTATATGTTGACGATAAAACGTTATTACCGGAGGCTGAGCAAATAACGGTAACACAAGCGAGTGGAAGCACCAGGAAATTGAGGACTGTTGGAAATAAGTGGTCTAATCTTCAAACCAGTTATTTCAACACAAATAGTCAGCCTTACTACGCTTTACTTTCTCCATCGGGAGAGCTGTTAAATAAACCTGCGGCATATACGCCTGATGTAGAAACCTACGCAAACTTTTTACGCTGTGGCTTAGACGCGTTCAGCAAGGTACAAAACAAAAAATAGGCATAAAATAATTCAACTAAAGCTGAGGAGAATCTGGTTTTTTTCAACGGATTCTCCCGGCTTTACGAATATTTCAGAAACAATACCATTTACCGGAGATTTCAATAAATTCTCCATTTTCATAGCCTCCAGAATAAACAGGGAATCACCTGAATCCACCTGATCACCCACATTGATATTAACTTGCCTGACCAATCCAGGCATTGGTGCTCTAAGTTCTTTTAATTGATTTGATCTTTTAGATTTAAGGTTCATTTTTTGAATCTGCTGATCCACTACATCTGATATTTGAACCTGGTAGGTACGTCCATCTATTTGAATTTGGTACCTTTTCAGCTCATGATCCACCAACTTTACAGAGACTAACTTTGATTTATTATTATCCAGAATAATTTGATTATTTACATAGGAATCATTTAACGTAATATTATCTACGTTAGTGAGTTGAAAAGTGTATTGACTGGCATTAACATCTAATAAAAAAGGTAACGTATTATACATAAAAAAAATATTACTGATTATTCAACTTCGTCAGAGTATAGGTTTCAAATATAGCAAAAAGAACGTAGATAATAAGGAACAAAATAATCTCGGGATTTTCGAGGGGTTGTAATAACAGATGTACTAAGAGGAGAACCAGAATAGCTCCCCCAATTTTGATCCCACTTCCACCCATAACGATTCTAATAAAAGCATTACCAGCGGAGACGGAAAGATTTTTCAGTGCTGACAAATAAATAGCGATAGAAAACAGAGAAAAGTAAGCGTTTGCTACCCATCCGACGTTCGAATCAGGAATATAATGTTTTGAAAAGAAGAGTATAAGTGAACAGACGGCAAGTTCAGTAACCAGGAACAGGGCAAAAAAGGAGGAATAAGCATCACGGTATTGACGTGTCATAATCTATTTACCTTTTTTGGGCGTAATGAAGTCTTTTAGCGACAGATAAAGTGAAGCGAAGGTACCGAACAAAACAAAAATAAGGGTAAACAAAGGGAAGGAAAGATTAAATACCTTATCCAAGTATTGCCCTAAGAGAACAGAGAGTAAAATAATAGCACCCATTTGAAAAGCCATTCCAGCGTATTTCAAAAAATGAGTACTTGATGATTTATTCATTATTTTAGGGGAAACTTATTTATTTTTCATAACACAAGAACCATTAAAGGAAGCCCCGGCCTGAACGATTAATTTTTGGGTAATAATATCGCCGGTAACCACGGCATTTTCTCTTATATTCAATACATCAGCAACGGTTAATTTCCCTTTATATTTGCCTTCGATATGTGCGCTGGCACAACTGACGTCACCTTCAATAATACCACTTGGACCGATAATAACTTTAGAATCACAGGTTAAATTTCCAAAAATCGAACCATCTACCCGAATATCACTGGCAGAACTAACATTTCCATCAATTACGGTACCAACTGCGAGCGTATTAAAAGCATTCGGAGAAGGAATAGCTGAGGTGTTAGATTTTTCTTCTGTTTTGTTTTTTGATGAGAACACGATGAGTAGATTTTAGAGATTAGAAATCGGGACAATACACTGATTTTTTGGTATTTCCAAGTATTTTGTATTGCAGACTAAATTCGAAGGCACCTTGACCATTTGAAGCAGCTCTTAGTGGTGAGACGTTTACATCATAACTGAAACCGAGACTCATATCATTGAAATCGAAACGTGCGGAGAGAATGGCTGCATCGACGAGTACACCTCCTGCCGTTGCTGCAACGTTACCGGTTGTTCCATTATCTTTAGAAGAGATACGAGCCCAGACACCTAATTGAAAAGCCTGATATTCGCCGGGGTTATCATTTAAGGTAAAACGAAAACTATTACCACCATTCACTTGAAAAGCGGGACCTTGTTTCATATAAATGATACCTGGAAGTACGCCTAAATTTTGTGCAACGGGAAATTCTCCTCCTGCATGAACTGTAATTCTGGTAAAAATCAAATCGGTATTTCTAACATTAACACCTGCAACACTGGTGCTTGAAAATGCCTGATTTGGTCTATTTAAATGGTGGTAGGCTCCACCGATATAATAATTTGTATTTTTATTTAACACATTAAACCAAAGGAGACCAGCTGCCATGTCGGCGAATATAAAATTATCTATATTGAAACCGGTTTCGTTTGAACTTATTGTTGGATCAAAACCACCGGAACCATTATGCTGGGTACCCCAACGTAGATTCAAGAAATCTATACTTCGTTGAGCTGCTCCACCTTCTGCGCCGACTACCACATAACTTGCTTTATCGCGATAGCCCCCAATTTTTTTGCTATAGGAAAAGGATAACTTACCTGTTTGGGTAGCGAAGCCGGCATCGCCTGCTTTATCTCCCCAAACGGTTCCACCCACGCCAAAGAAATCATTTCGTCCAACAGCAAATCGCTGATCATAAGAAACGGAATAGGTACGAAACGATTTATCTCTTAAAACACTAGCCCACTGATTCCTGTAATTCCCTGTAAGTCGAACATTACCATTCATGACACCGGTCATGGCAGGATTCAAATTCAGAGGGGACATATAGAACTGGGAGAAGTGAATATCCTGGCTATTCAGGTTAAACACAACAAAGCACAACACAACTACAACCACTCCGCGGATATATCTCTGCACCCCAGAGTTTGCTGAATTTATGGCCATTAATATATTTTTAAAGATTGATAATTCTTAGGCAGTGCTAAGTTAAAAAAAGTAATGATTTAACGAAAGGCCCAGCGTCAATATTGCCTATTTAATTCATATAAAATGGTAAAAAATGAAAAAAAGTTCTGATACAACTTGATATCAGAACTTTTTTATTCACTCTAAAAAACTAAAATACTATTTAGCTAAACCGTTAACAAAACGAGTTAACTTACCTTTAAGGTTCGCCGCTTTATTTTTGTGCCAGGTATTTGATTTTGATAATTTATCAATCATCTGCACTACTTTGCCTAAGAAAGAACCAGCTTCAGCTGATTCGGACATGTGACGAAGCTTCTTTATAGCAGAACGAGCGGACTTCTTATAGTACCTGTTTTGTAAACGGCGCTTAGCATTTTGACGTATGCGTTTTGCAGCAGATTTATGATTTGCCATGGCTATATTTTTTTAACATTTTAATCGAAGGGCAAAAGTAAACAAAACACTTATTAAATCCAAATAATAAAAATAATAACCCTAAAAAAGTTTGGGCAATAGAAAAATAATCCCCAATTATATATGCTTGAAAAGTTGATATTTGACTAAAAGTACCTTTTATTTGCATCATGATTAAAAACGTTTAAAGTGCAAATATAAAATGAGTGATTTTTCATTTATAAGCAATGCCCACCCAGCATACATTGAATCGATGTATCTACGATTTTTAGAAAATCCTACATCGATTGATCCTGAATGGTATCATTTTTTCAAAGGTTTTGAATTTGCAGAATCTTCAACCATAGAAAAAAGGTCTCCCGGAACGAATTTTTCAACTAAAGAATTTCAAGTAGTTGCGTTAATTAACGCTTACAGGTCGCGTGGACATCTTCTTTCCACAACCAATCCCATCCGTCAGCGGAGAGATCGTCATCCAAAATTACAGATCGAGGATTTCAATCTTTCTGAAAGTGATCTTTCTACTTCCTTTGCAGCGGGAACAGAATGTGGATTACCTTCACAGGCTACTTTGTCCGAAATTATTTCGCACCTGAATAGAATTTACTGCGGTCATATTGGTTTTGAGTTCCAGCATATTCAGGACCGCGACAAACGTAGATGGTTAAGGGATAGGATTGAAAATCACCGTCCTGAAAACCAATATGGACTATCTATTGAAAAAAAGAAAAGGATATTAGAAAAATTGAATGGTGCTGTCATTTTTGAAAAATTCCTTCATACCAAATATATCGGGCAGAAGCGATTTTCCTTAGAAGGAGGTGAAGCCACGATTGCCGCTTTGGATGCCATCATTAACTATGCAGCCTCCCACGGCACCAAGGAGGTCATCATGGGTATGGCACATAGGGGAAGATTAAATGTACTTGCCAATATTTTAGGTAAGACCTATACACATATTTTCAATGAATTTGAAGGCATTGCTATTCCTGATCAAAGTTTTGGTGATGGCGACGTAAAATATCATTTGGGCTATTCCTCTCAGGTAAAAACACCTGATGGCATTACCGTTCATCTTGAATTAGCACCTAATCCATCACATTTAGAATCAGTAAACCCTGTAGTAGAGGGTTTTGCAAGAGCGAAGGCCAATGTACTTTACAAAGAAGATTACGATTGTATATTGCCTTTATTGATACATGGTGATGCCGCTGTGGCCGGACAGGGCGTTGTGTATGAAACCGTTCAAATGAGTAAACTTCCAGGTTATTACACGGGGGGAACTTTACATTTCGTTATAAATAACCAGGTTGGATTCACCACCGACTGGGAAGAGGCTCGCTCTTCTACCTATTGTACGGCAGCGGCTAATGCCATTGGAGCCCCTGTATTTCACGTAAATGGTGACGATCCTGAAGCGATTGTATTTGCAGCTGAGCTAGCTACGGAATATCGGCAGACTTTCCATGAAGATGTGTTCATAGACATGGTTTGTTATCGCCGCCACGGGCACAATGAAGGGGACGACCCGAAATTTACCCAACCCGACATGTATTCCATCATAAATAATCACCCAAATCCTCGGGAAATTTATTTGAAAAGATTGGTTGAACGTGGGGAATTAGAGAAAAAGATTGCCGATGAATTAGAAGCAGACTTTTGGAATATGTTGCAAGAAAGGCTAAATGAGGTAAAAGAACACAATCTGCCTTATATTATGCAGGAGCCTGAGCAAGCGTGGAAGGAAATGATTCGCTCAACGTATGCTAATTTTGAAAATACTCCGGTAACTGGTCTTGATAAAAGCGTTCTCCAGGATCTTTTGGACAAAATGCATGAAATTCCTTCTTCCTTCAAGCCGCTACCAAAAATGAAACGTCTCATTGAGGATAAAATCAAGTTGGTTGAATCCGATAAATTGGACTGGTCTATTGGTGAATTACTTGCTTACGGCTCGATTCTTAATGAAGGAAAGGATGTTAGAATGAGTGGGCAGGATGTAAAAAGGGGTACTTTTTCTCATAGACACGCCGTTCTTTTTGACTCCGAGACGAATGCTCAATATAACAGACTTAGCAAGTTATCGAATGAACAGGGCACTTTCAGAATTTTCAATTCCTTGTTATCAGAATTTGCTGTTTTAGGCTTCGAATACGGCTTTTCCCTGGCAACGCCACACGCATTAAACATCTGGGAAGCACAATTTGGTGATTTCTATAATGGTGCACAAACTATTATTGATCAATATATTATGTCTGCAGAGAGTAAATGGAACAGACAAAGTGGACTTGTACTATTATTGCCCCATGGTTATGAAGGACAAGGACCTGAGCATTCCAGTGCCAGATTGGAGCGTTTTCTTCAAAACTGTGCCGAGATGAATTGGATTATTGCCAATGTAACTCAGCCTGCCAATTTTTTCCACCTACTTAGAAGACAATTAGCCTTTCCTTTCCGTAAGCCTTTAGTGGTTATGTCGCCTAAATCGATGCTAAGACATCCTGAATGCGTTTCTCCACTCAAAGATTTCGTTGGCGCAACGAAGTTCAAAGAATTGATTGATGACCCTGAAATCTCCGCAAAAAATGGTAAAAAGGTATTTAGGGTAATATTTTGTTCTGGAAAAATTTACTACGATTTAGCTGCAAGGAAGAAAGAAGAAAAAAGAGACGATATAGCTATTATCCGATTAGAGCAGCTCTATCCTCTTCCTGAAAAACAGATTCGCGAACTTTTGGAGAAAAAATATACAGGAGCCATGGAAATTTGCTGGGTTCAGGAGGAACCTGTAAATATGGGAGCCTGGAGACACGTCTCCTTTTCCTTACCGGATATCCCTTTCCGCTTAATATCAAGGAGAAGAGCGGCATCACCTGCCACAGGATTTAAGAAAAGACATGACGAAGAACAGGAAATCATCATTTCTGTAGCCTTCGAGAAAAAATAAATGCATGAAAGCCAGGTATTCAACTCAAATACCTGGCTTCTTTATTCTTCAGAGGCAAATAATTGGCTGGATATATGATCGGCCCACATTTTTCCCTGCGTTGTTAAGAAATATTTGCCATCTGATTCAAAAACCATATCTGGTATAAATTCTTTAACTTCTTCTAAAAAAGTAGATTTGAATGGCTCGGACATATCATTGGGATCAACTCCCCAATGAGTTCTGAGCCTTGTCAGTATATATTCGTTAAATTTTTGTTTTTCAGACAATATTTCTATTTCCTTTGGAGGCAAAATTCCTGCATTTAATGCCTCTGTATATTTTTTATTATTTGCCACATTCCAATATCTGGAGCTTCCATTATACGAATGGGCTGAAGGTCCAAAGCCCATGTAATGCCGCCCTAACCAATAGGAACTGTTATGGTTTGCTTCCTTACCTGGCAATGCAAAGTTTGAAATTTCGTAATGTTGATAACCCTTTTCCGTTAATATTTTAATTAATAGATCAAACTGCCTATTGGCCTGTTCTTCCTGAACGGGAGGAGAGGTTCCTTTTTTCACAAAATGAGCGAG
>JBMLQR010000107.1:0-1333 GCA_049241465.1 Saprospiraceae bacterium
TCATAATTATCGCAATTCAAATTACAGTAATGCCGGTTGCGATAATAAAATTACGATTTAAATTTTAATAATACGCAAAAAAGAAACAACAGGTAGAATCTAATCATTGAGCAACGTGAACGTTCACTAATGACCATTTGGGCTTATTCTGTTACAAGATAAATGAATATTTGCCCTTATTATGTTACATTTGATAAAAGTACCGGAATGGAATTTAAAAGAAATATTGAAGATTATCTATATAAATGGAAATTAAGTCCAGTTAGAAAGCCACTTATTTTAAGAGGTGCCCGACAGGTAGGTAAGACTACTGTCATCAATAAATTTGCTAAATCCTACGAATACCTTATTTCACTTAACTTAGAAAAGCCAGCGGACAAAAAATATTTTGAAGATTTTGATGACGTAAAAACCATATTAGAAGCTTTATTATTAGCAAAGAATATTCCGTCCCAAAAATTACCCAATACGCTACTATTCATTGATGAGATACAGGAAAGTCCAATAGCTATACAATTACTTCGATATTTTTACGAAGAAATACCCCACCTCCATGTAATTTGCGCTGGTTCGCTATTGGAATTTGCCATTAAAAATGTGAAAAGCTTTCCCGTCGGAAGAGTATCTTTTTTATATTTACACCCACTGAATTTCCAGGAGTATTTAGAGGCAACCGGCAAATTTGCCCTTCTTGAACAATTAAAAGTATTACCCGTAAAACAATATGCACATCATACTTTAATGATTGCATTTCATAGATATGCTATCATTGGGGGCATGCCAGAAATCATAAAAACAGAATTAGCAGATAACAATCTTTCTGATTTAACCATTATTTATGAAAGTATTTGGAGCACCTATAAAAACGATGTAGAAAAATATGCGTCCAACCCTTCAGACCGACAAATTATCAGACATATTATGGATACCGCTCCATTAAGTTTAGATGAACGGATAAAATTCCAGGGATTTGGCCATTCAAATTATCGGTCAAGAGAAGTAGGTGAAGCATTAAGAACATTGGATGATGCAAAAATCATACGATTGATTTATCCTACTACCGAAGTACAACCACCCATTAAAACAGATTTAAAGAAAGCACCACGACTACAATTTTTAGATACTGGTTTGGTTAATTATTCTTTAGGCATACAAGCTGAAATGCTTTCAATGACAGATTTGAACAGTGCTTTTAAAGGGGCAGTGATTCCTCATCTGGTAACACAGGAATTAATTTCACTCCAAAGTATTACAACACATAAACCACATTTTTGGGTTAGGGAAAAACCACAATCCAATGCAGAAGTTGATCTGGTTTATACTTATAAAAATA
>JBMLQR010000108.1:0-4472 GCA_049241465.1 Saprospiraceae bacterium
ATTTTCTGATAAGTACCCCAAAAATCAAATTGAAAAGAACCATCTTTTGCTGCCATTAGATGATGAAATTCTCCTCCCTCTACAAGATTATTTTCTGCCGATGGACAATGCCAATCAGGACTGGCAAAATTCCATTTGGTTACGTGATGTGCATTTGTCCACTTTTCCCAAACTTGTGAAAGGGGAGCATTTATCGTTGCTTTTACCGTGATTAATTTCATGATGTAAGAATTAATGTAAAGACTAAAACAATATCAATCTATGGCTCTATCCAAATGCACATATCCACCATCGACATGAATTAACTGACCTGTGGTATGGCTTGATTTTTCCGATAAAAGAAAGGCTACCATCTGTCCGATTTCCTCACAAGTGGTCATCCTGTTTTCCAACGGAATTCTCTGATTGATTTTTTTAAGCATTTTCTCCGGCTCCGGCAGGGTATTCAGCCATTTTTCATATAATGGCGTCCAGCTTTCAGCCACGACCACGGCATTTACCCGAATCTGATAAGGTAATAATTCAACGGCCCATTCCCTGGTCAGGGCATTTCTGCCCCCATTCGCAGCGGCATAGGCGGAAGTATTTCCTTGTCCTGTTTCTGCTGTTTTAGAGGTGATATTAACGATGGCTCCTTTCGATTTCTTTAAATAAGGAAGGGCATGTTGAGCCAATAAATAATAGTGTACTAAGTTTCGGTGAAGAGAAGCCATAAAGTCAGTATAATTGCCTTTTTCAAGACCTATCCCATCATTTACACCAGCATTATTTACTAGTCCGTCTATACTGCCAGCCAGTTTTACGGCCTGTTGAACAGCGTCGGCACACGCTTCGGGATGGATTAAATCGGCAGTAATGGCAAAGCCCTTATTTCCAATGCTTTCCAGCATTTTTAAATTATCTTCTTCATTTCGCCCGATAATAATTGGAATAGCACCTTCCTCAGATAAAATTTGAACAATACCTGCGCCAATACCTTTTGCTCCGCCAGAAACCAATATATGCTTACCTTTTAGTCCTAAATCCATGTTTTACACTTTTGGCATTTGATAATCAAGGGAAAAATCAATGGCAACTTGCCTCATTGTACCCAATCCTTCAATGCCCAGTTCCATGACATCGCCGGGTTTCAGATAGATAGGAGGTTTAAAGCCGAGACCTACCCCTGGAGGCGTTCCCGTTGAAATAACATCACCAGGAAGCAGCGTCATAAACCGGCTGATATAGGCAATGAGTTCAGGAATGGAAAAAACCAGATTAGAAGTATTACTATTTTGAACTTTTTTACCATTTAAAGAAAGCCAGATGGGTAAATTATGAACATCGCCAGCTTCATCGGGCGTCACTAAAAAGGGACCCATCGGGGCAAATGTGTCACAACCTTTGCCTTTGTCCCAGGTGCCACCTCTTTCCAACTGAAATTCTCTTTCGGAAACATCATTATGCACACAATAACCGGCTATGTGATGTTGAGATTCTTCCGCCGAAACATATCTTGCTTTTTTACTGATGACCACAGCCAATTCCACCTCCCAATCCGTTTTTACTGAATCTTTTGGAATCATAACAGGATCATTACAGCCAGAGAAGGAAGTGGTACTTTTCATGAAAATAATCGGTTCCTTTGGAATTTCCGCCCCAGTTTCCCGGGCATGATCGGCATAATTCAGTCCGATGCAGATTATTTTTGAGGGTGTAGCAAATGGAGCGCCAAATACTAGCTTTTCTGGTTGTCCGATGACAGTTAAAGATGAATTCTTATTGTCTAATGCATTTTTTAATGAGGCTAAGCCATCATTGTCAAAAAAGCTGGCGTCATAAGAGGGAAATAAAGCAGAAGTGTTGTAATAAACTCCATCTTCCAATACCCCATTGTGGATATGATTATCTTCACGAAATGTAAATAATTTCATAAGGTGTTGTTTTATATTGTATTAAGTATTTAGGGTTAGAAAACCACCGTCAATAGGATAATCGGTTCCGGTAATAAAGGCAGCATCGTCACTACAAATAAAGGCAGCCAGAGCGGCAATTTCCTCTGGCTTACCCATTCTTCCAATGGGTTGGCTTTTCGATAATTTTTCAAATATTTCTGCTTCCTTGCCCGGATAATTTTTAGCAATGAATCCATCGACAAATGGGGTATGAACCCTAGCCGGTGAAATACTGTTACAGCGTATTCCTTGATGCAGATAGTCTTTGGCAACAGAAAGTGTCATAGCCGCGACGGCTCCTTTGCTCATGGAATAAGCGAAGCGATCTTGCAAGCCCACTTTAGCTGCCACAGAACACATATTGAGGATTACGCCGCCCCCGCGATTCAAAAAAATGGGAATAGCGGCATGCAAACAATTATAAACGCCTTTGATATTCACAGATATCACTCTGTCGAAATCTTCTTCTGTGGTGCTGACGGCATTTCCAATATGAGCTATCCCTGCATTATTTACCAATATATCAAAGGGGGCTAATTGATTAAACAAATCTATTATTTCCTTTTGTTTAGTAACATCACAGGAGATAAAGGTAGCTTTTCCTCCTGCGGCTACGATGTCATTCGCTACTGATTTTCCCCCTTCTTCGTCTCTGTCTAACAAAATAACGTGAGACCCTTTTTCTGCAAAAAGTAGCGCAATAGCTTTTCCGATACCACTTCCAGCACCGGTTATAATTGATTTTTTGTCCTTTAAAAACTGCATATTAAGTTGTTATTACAGATTTATTCCTCTGCGCCAGGGTATGAAATCGTCTTGCCCCAGACGTTCCGCGTGTGTTCTTGTTTCACCTGAAGCTAGTTTGATGATATACTCAAGTAAAGCTTCCCCATTTTCATCGATTGATTCTTCACCGGAAATAATTTTCCCTGAATTGAAATCTATAATATCTGGCATCCTGTCCATAAGTGCCGTATGGGTGGAAATCTTGACAGTGGGAGAAATCGCATTTCCCGTAGGGGTGCCTAAACCAGTGGTAAACAAAATGATATTTGCACCCGAAGCAGCCATACCTGTAGTTGCTAATACATCATTTCCTGGCGTACATAAAAGATGTAACCCCGAATGCTCAGGTTGTTCCGTATAATCTAATACTCCCCGGATATAGGCATTGCCGCCCTTCTTCGCAGCTCCGGCCGACTTGATAGCATCGGTAATCAGTCCGTCGCGAATATTACCTTTACTCGGATTCATATCAAAGCCAGCACCGATGGCTTCGGCTTGCTTCGCATAACCCGACATGAGAGAAATGAATTTTTCGGCATCTTCGACGGCTTCACAGCGATCAATCAATTCCTGTTCAACACCACATAATTCAGGAAATTCTGCCAGCAACGTGGTGGCGCCGACGGTGGTTAAAATATCAGATAAAGCACCGAGAGCAGGATTAGCGGAAATACCTGAAAATCCATCGGATCCTCCACATTTTAGTCCAACATTTAACTTTTGGATAGAAACAGGGGTTCTTTTAAGCTTATTAATATCAATCAACCCTTTAAATGTCTCTTTAATGGCGGCCGACATCATCGCTTGTTCCGTACCATAGCTTTGCTGATTAAAATAGAGAATAGGCTTGTCAAAAGTATTCGTTCTACGTTGTATTTCGTCTTTAACGTCGTCAAAACTAGTCTTTTGACATCCAAGGCTAAGGATTGTAATGCCGGCTACATTAGGATTGATACAAAATCCGGCAAAAACAGCTGCTAAAGCCTGACAATCCTGGTTAGTCCCGCCGCAGCCCATTTCGTGGGTTAAAAACTTAACGCCATCCACGTTTGGGAAATGTGGATTTGGGAAAGCAGGTCCATGTTCCTGCCAGGGAGCAGCTACTTCAAGAGGTTCAATATCAGCGCCAGTTTGAAAAGCATGCAAAAGATTCCGTACTAAAGGCCTGTATTTTTCAGGTTGACCAAATCCCAGTTCTTTGTCAAAAGCCTCCTTCATCACCTGAATATTTCGGTTTTCACAAAAAACCAGAGGTATAACCAACCAATAATTTCGGGTACCAACCTGACCATCAGATCTCACATAACCCTCAAAGGTTCTATTTTGCCATTTGGATATATCGGGTGGCTGAAAATGATATGCTCTTCTCCGTTCCATCGAATAGGGTTCCGATTCATGAATACAATTTTCCGTCGTAATCTTTTCCCCTTTTTCAATGTCTATTAAAGCCTTACCTACCAGAACGCCATAAAAAATAATGTCCTCATTTTTGGGAATAGGGGTTGTGGTAAACTTATGTTTTGCTTCAATATCCATGATGAGCGTTACACTTTCATTTCCTTCCTGAAAGGTTTGCCCTTTAGATAAATTCCTAAGTGCTACCCAAATATTATCTTTTGGGTGAATTTGCAGGTGCATCCTGCTTAAGTTATGATTCATTTTAGAAAATGACTTTTATGATTGTTTAACAATATGTCCCCGCCAACCAAACCAGGCGACCATAAGGAAACATATTAATGGAACGATATAAGC
>JBMLQR010000108.1:4572-18184 GCA_049241465.1 Saprospiraceae bacterium
ACATGATAACCAGGGAAGAGCCGAGTTTTGTATCTTCTCCTAAAGATTTCACACTCAAGGAGAAAATGGTTGGAAACATGATGGACATGAAGAATTCTACGCCGACGAGGGCATAAATAGAAAAAATGCCACCAAAGCCAACCACGGCAGCCAATAGTGCCATGCAAATTACAGCATAAACGGTTAACAATCGGGTAGGGGAGATATATTGCATAAGAAAAGTACCTACGAAACGACCTATCATAAATCCAAACAGGGCTATGGCCAAATAAAATGCGGCTGTTTTTTCTGCCATGCCTGCTGCGGAACCAGCATATCGTATGAAAAAGCTGGAAACACAAACTTGAGCCCCCACATAAAAGAATTGTGTGATTACCCCTTGCGTCAAATGGGAATGACGCCAAATGGATTTTCCAGCACCTTTGCTAACGGGTGTTTCCTCTTCTTTTATCTCGGGTAATTTACTGAAATATATCAATACAGCGACAGCTAAAACAACGATTCCGATGAGCAGATAAGGTATTTTTACGGCCGCTGCCTCCAAATTTAATAACTCGTTTAACGCTTCTGGTGTCATGTTTTGGGTGGCCTCAGTAGATAAATCAGTGCCACTTAAAATAAACAGTCCACCTGCAGCTGGTGCTAAAGTGGCAGCTAAACCGTTGAAACTTTGAGATAAATTCAAACGTTGCGTGGCGGTATTGGGATCACCCAAAACAGTAACGTAAGGATTCGCAGCAGTTTCTAAAAAAGTCAAGCCACTGGCAATAATAAATAAGGCCAACAGGAAAAATGGGAATAGACGGGTATTAGCAGCGGGTATGAATAAAAAAGCACCCAGTGCAAATAAACATAATCCCAGGAGAATTCCATTTTTATATCCCCATTTTTTCATGGCAAACCCTGCCGGTAAGGCAACTAAAAAATAGGCCATAAAAAAAGCACTATCTATCAAGGCAGATTGGAAATCGCTCAGTTCACAGGCCTTTTTTAAATGGGGTATGAGGATAGGATTTAAATTATGCGCAAAACCCCATAAAAAAAAGAGCGTTGTTATGAGAATTAAAGGTAACAAATAAGGGTTTTTTGTCTTCATTCCAGGTGTTTTTTAAAAAGAATATACCAATATAATCAATTTTATTAAAAAGACAAATGGAGGTGAAATTTGACTTGCGGGAACAGGTTGTTTTTTACCTATCGAATAAAAATGACTTCCTCCAAAGGTACACGCATCCGCTCACTATGAATTCCTTTTTCCGTTCCTTTTCCAACGGCAACAATCATGGTTATTTCGGCATCTTTTGGAAGATTAAGATGTTTTTTAACTCTTTTTGCATCGAAACCCTCCATAGGACAGGTGTCAAATCCTTCTGAAGCCATAGCTAACATAAATGTTTGTGCTGCCAACGCACACGATTTGTGAAGCATTACTCTCTGATCAGCATGGCTTTCAAAACGCATAAATGACTTTTTGAATCCTTTATAAAAAACAATTCCCTTTCGGAATAGGGTATTAAATCCAAAAGGGTCATGTCGATAAATTATGGGCATTAACTTTTTATAATAATCTAAGCCTCTTTTATTTAGCTTAGTGGGTTCGCCCTTTATAGCCTTTTTTACATTGTTATAATTCCATTCAGCTCTTTCCTTCCAAAGTCCCTGTCGGGTAACAAAAACAATCAGATGTTTTGCAGTCTTGGCTGCGGATTGCCCCATGCAAAGCGGGGTCATCTGTTCCAGCAAGTCCTTTGATTTGATCCAGTAAAAGCCCCAAAGTTGCATATTACTGCTATTAGGAGAAAGTTGTGCCAGTGTTAAGGCAGATAAAACAGATTCGTCTGGCACTTCAATGTCCTCAGAAAAATGTCTGTTAGACCTGCGATGCTCTACAATTTCTTTAAATACTTCTGATTTTTTCATTTAAGAAGGGTTTATATGCTAAACATAGTTGTACTAATTCTGGCGTTGTTTCTATTTTCTCGTCGGGCAAACCTAATGATTTTCTAGCTATTTCAATGATGGTTAAAGGGGTTTTTCCGGTTTCTCTTAATGACTTCAACGATTCAGAACCAGCAGATTTTGATAATTTGTTTCCATTTTTATCCGTGATTAAAGGGTGATGTCCAAAATGGATGCGTTGAAAAGTATGTGAATTCCGGTGTGTTGCCATACATAATTGGGCGGCGGTGGAAGTGAGTAAGTCAGCTCCTCTGATAATATGGGTTATATTAAAATGCAGATCATCTACATAACTGCCTAATTGATAGGAGGGCAGACCATTTTTTTGTTTCACCACAAAATCACCCATTTGTTTAAATAAATTTACGGTGGTATTTGGCTTGAATAAATCTACCCAATGTATCGAAGTATCTTCCTTTATCCGCCATCGCCAGGCTGATTTTTCATGGAATGATTTTTTTAAATCCCTGCATTTTCCATCATACACAGGATAAGTACCTGAAGCCACCAATTCCTTGCGGGTACAATCACAAGCATAAACCCATTCCTGTTCCAGGGAAGATTTCAACACATCGTCGTAAAGACTCAACCTTTGGTGCTGGGACCAATATTTGTCGAAATCAGCCACTGAAGATGGCCCTTCGTCATATTGGATACCCAGCCAATCGAGTGCATAAAAAATATCCTCAAGATATTCTTTCCGGTATCTTTCCCTATCGAGGTCATCAATTCGTAATAATAATTTTCCGTTTTCACTTTTCGCTAAGCAATAAGTGATTAGGAAAGAAACAGCATTTCCAACATGTAAAAATCCACTTGGGGTTGGTGCAATACGCGTTTTCATTTTATAAATTACTTTTTAAAGATAGTTATTTATATATTGTCCATAAAATATTTGACATGAGGTTAGTGAAATTAAATGAAGATAGTTCATGGATGTGGGAATGGCAGAATATTCGGGTTTTGGTTGACCCGTGGTTTACCCCTTCACAAATCGATTACCACCCTGCTTTCAGCGAGCAGTTTCACCTGACAGAGCAACCTAAAGTGAGCGATTTGGGTAAAATTGATTATATTTTTATATCACATCCATTTACCGATCATTGTAATCAAGAGACCTTAATGCAATTTGATATGGATATTCCAGTGATTTCCAGATCTGGGACCTTGAAAAAAATAAGTAGCTGGAATCATTTTAAGGTGTTGATTCCCATCGAAGAAGCACCATTTAAAATAAGTGTTATCCCTACCAATTCCTTGTTTGACCCGGTTCATTTTGCCTTTCGGATAGAAAATGAGGACGGTGCCTTTATATATGCACCTCATGGGACAAAGGCGAAGAACTTGCCAAAGGCTGATGTATTAATAACGACAACGACAACCTTTGAACTCCCTTTTTGGTTGGGGGGAACGATTAATCTCGGGTATAATAAGGCATTGATAGCTAAAAAATTATGTGGTGCATCGATGTTAGTGGCTACCCATGACGAAAAAAAAATGGGAAAGGGCTTCGTTGAAAAATTAGCTAAAAAAACGTACGAAAGTCAACTCAAGGACATCAGGGTTTTAAAGCAAGGGGAAGTACTTGAATTTAAAGGGTAGAGTATATTGGGCGGGCAAAATAGTAATTCGTATGTTAAAAGCGCTATTGGTCGAATTTCTAATGAAGAAACAATAATTTGTTCCTTTTACTTATATTTATTCATTAATTTCGTTCCCTTATTGGAAAAAATAGCAAAATGAAGCATTTATTTTTAATTCTGGTGGCCTTAAGCTTTACTTTTACAGCTTGGGCTCAGTCGCCAAACACAGACAAAAGTCTTTTCAGACAATTGGGTTCTGAACTACCCACCCCCAATACTTACCGAACGGCTTCTGGTGCCCCAGGTGAAAGTTATTGGCAACAACGTGCTGATTATGACATTAAGGTGGAGGTTGATGATAACACTCAACGCTTAATAGGTAAAGAAACCATTACCTACACAAATAATTCTCCGCATGTGCTTTCTTATGTATGGGTGCAATTGGATCAAAATATAGTAGATCCGGAGTCTGATACCTATAAGACGAAAACGAATACCATGTCAGAGCGAACTACTATGACCCAGTTAAATGCCATGATTGATAATTCTTTCGATGGGGGTTTCAAATTGGAATATGTTCGCGACCTAATGGGTAAGGATTTAAAATATACAGTCAATAAAACGATGATGAGGGTTGATTTGCCTACGCCATTGGCTGCAAAAGGTGGTAAAGTGGTACTTAATATTTCATGGGCTTATAATATTAATGACAGGCAGAATCCTGCTTTATCTGGGGACAGCAGAGGGGGATATGAGTTTTTCCCAGAAGATGGAAATTACCTTTATACTCTGGCTCAATGGTATCCAAGAATGGCCGTTTATGACGATTATAATGGGTGGCAGCACAAGCAATTTCTAGGTCAGGGTGAATTTACCTTACCTTTTGGAAATTTCACCGTAGCTATTACCGTTCCTTCTGACCATATTGTAGCTTCTACAGGAGTTTTGCAAAATGGGAAAGAGGTTCTTACTGCTGAGCAATTGAAAAGATTTGAAACCTCAAAATCGGCAGTTAAACCTGTTGTCATTGTATCTCAGGCGGAAGCGACTGAAAAGGAAAAAACCAAAGCAACTACCAAGAAAACGTGGATTTATAAAGCAGAAAATGTTCGTGATTTTGCCTTTGGAACCAGTAGAAAATATATCTGGGACGCCATGGGAGTGAAAGTTGAGGGAAGTACTCAACCTGTTATTATGGCTATGTCCTACTATCCTAAAGAGGCTAATCCTCTGTATGGTCAATATTCTACAGAAGCAGTGGCGCACACCTTGAGAGTTTACTCTAAACATACTATTCCTTATCCTTATCCTGTCGCTATTTCTGTGGAAGCAAGTAATGGTATGGAATATCCTATGATTTGTTTCAATTATGGTCGTCCTGAAAAGGATGGAACTTATTCTGACAGAATTAAATATGGAATGCTATCCGTTATTTTCCATGAAGTTGGTCATAATTTCTTTCCAATGATTGTAAATTCTGACGAACGTCAATGGACCTGGATGGACGAAGGCTTGAATTCGTTCTGTCAATTTCTTGCAGAACAGGAGTGGCAAAGAGATTATCCTTCTGGAAGTGGACCAGCAAAATCAATCGTTGATTATATGAAGATGGATAAATCGGTGCAGAATCCTATCATGACTAATTCTGAATCTATTATCCGTTTTGGTGATAATGCTTATGGCAAACCTGCTACAGCATTGAATATTCTTCGTGAAACCGTTATGGGTAGAGAATTATTCGATTTTTCTTTCAGAGAATATGCAAAGCGTTGGGCATTCAAACATCCTACACCTTCTGATCTTTTCCGTACCATGGAAGATGCATCGGGTGTTGACCTAGATTGGTTTTGGAGAGGCTGGTTTTTTACTACAGATCATGTGGATATTTCATTGGATAATGTGACTCCTTTTAGAATGGATACTAAAAATCCGGACATTGAAAAACCATTAGCAGGTAAAGCTGCCAAAGAGGAACTTGAGAAAGATATTACTTACCAAAATAATAAAAGAGATTTGCCAACTACGGCCGTAGAAAGGAATAAAGAATTAGAAGATTTTTATAATAATTATGATCCTAATGCCATAGTTCCTTCGGACAAGAAGGCTTATGAGCAATATATGACTGGATTAGGTGAAAAGGAGAAAGCCTTTATAGCAAAAGGTTTACATTTTTATCAATTGGATTTCTCTAATAAGGGCGGATTAGTTATGCCTCTTATTATTCAGTTTAATTTTGAGGACGGTACAAAAGAGGTCAAAAGAATTCCAGCGGAAATTTTCCGACTAAATGATCAGAAAGTAACCAAGGTATTTGCTTTAAGCAAACCTGTGGTTAGTGTTGAATTAGATCCGCAAGAGGAAACGGCAGATACAGACAGGGAAAATAATTTCTTCCCAAGAAAGGCCGTCCCATCAAGATTCGAAATGTTCAAACAATCTGGAGGAGGTCGCTGGAGTGGTGGCGGCGGAATGAATCCAATGCAAAAAGCTAAGGCTGAAACTAAAAACTAAATATTCTTATTACTTTCGATTATTGACAACGAGAGGCTGACCTTAAATGGACAGCCTCTTTTTGGTGTGTTATGGTTATACTTTTGATTTCTTATGGGCTAATGCCGCTTTCACAAAATGAACAAAAAGAGGATGAGGATTCTCAACGGTACTTTTTAACTCAGGGTGAAATTGTACGCCAACAAACCAGGGATGATC
The DNA here is from genome assembly GCA_049241465.1 of Saprospiraceae bacterium. Classification (GTDB taxonomy): domain Bacteria; phylum Bacteroidota; class Bacteroidia; order Chitinophagales; family Saprospiraceae; genus BJGN01. The sequence goes on from JBMLQR010000108.1 coordinate 10,824, forward strand.
CGCCAGTTCAATAATTTCCACCAGACCAGATTGTGGATTTACCCCTGAAACAATCAAGCCTGCTGATGTTAATTTATCTAAATAGGCATTGTTAAATTCATAGCGGTGTCGATGTCTTTCCGATATTTTTAAACCTCCATAAGCTACGGCAGCTTTCGTTTTCTTCTTCAATTCGCAGGCATAAGCGCCCAATCTCATAGTTCCCCCCTTATCGGTGATTTTTTTCTGTTCTTCCATCATATCAATGACAGGTTCCGGCGTTTCAGGATTGACCTCTGTGGAACTTGCATGCTCAATACCAGCGACATTTAAGGCAAATTCTACTACAGCACATTGCATGCCAAGGCAAATACCAAAGAATGGAATTTTATTTTTTCTGACGAATTCAATCGCTTTTATTTTCCCGGCGATGCCTCTTTCTCCAAATCCAGGAGCTACTAAGACACCATCTAATTTACCAAGAATAGCTTCCAATGCAATATATGAACCATCCAGTTCTTCGGCATGAATAGGTATCACTTTAACTTTACATTCATTCATCGCACCCGCATGAATGAACGACTCGTAAATCGATTTATAGGCATCTTGTAATTCGTTATATTTCCCAACAAGCCCAATAGTTACTTCGTTAGATGGATGTTTAAGTTTGTTTAAGAACGATTTCCACGTCTTTAAATTAGGCTCTTTTCTGTCTGGAAGCCTCAATTTTGATAATACCGTACTGTCCAGTTTTTCAGATAACATTAATAACGGCACGTCATAAATAGTGGACGCGTCAATCGCCTCAATGACAGAGGCAACATCTACATTACAAAAAAGAGCGAGTTTTCTGCGGATATCCATATTGATGTGATGTTCCGTCCGGCAAACTAAAATATCGGGCTGTATCCCGGTATTTAATAACTCCTTTACAGAGTGCTGCGTTGGTTTTGTTTTAAGTTCTCCCGCCGCACTTAAATAGGGAATTAATGTAAGATGGATGACCAAACAATTATCGGAACCTAACTCCCAGCGTAATTGTCGAAGAGATTCTAAATAGGGCAGAGATTCAATATCTCCAACCGTACCTCCCAGTTCCGTGATGATAATATCATAGTTGGAATTTGAAGCCAGCAACATGACTCTGCGCTTTATCTCATCGGTGATGTGTGGAATGACCTGCACAGTCTTACCCAGATAATCACCCGCTCTTTCTCTATTTATTACCGTTTGATAGATTCTCCCGGTAGTGACATTATTTGCCTGCGAGGTGGGCTGATTTAAAAACCGTTCGTAATGTCCTAAATCCAGGTCCGTTTCAGCCCCATCATCTGTTACGTAACATTCGCCATGCTCATAAGGGTTGAGTGTCCCTGGATCTACATTAATATAAGGGTCGAATTTTTGAATGGTTACCTTGAACCCTCTCGCTTGCAATAGTTTGGCCAATGATGCCGCTATGATGCCTTTACCCAATGAGGAAGTTACGCCTCCCGTAACGAAAATATATTTGGCCATTATTTTGTAAGGTTTTGTTACGGGTCACAAAGGTAGCAAATATCGTGTAATATAGGTTGATTCCTTGAAATTATATATTAAGTAAATGATTATCAGTTATTTGTATTTTTTTTATTAATTAAAAATAATTTAATAGTTATTAAAAATTAAATGTGGTTAAGTTAATTAATTTTGGTTTTTATGTATCCTAAACAATTATTATTCTACATAGATAAACGTAAATCTTTAATAATGTGTCTTTTTTAAGTAGAGAATTTAATAATGTGTTTACTTTTGGTTTAAATTTTACTTATATTGTGAAATAATAATTTCTCCCTTGTGTTTTATAAGGAGGCAGAATTACGATTTTCGTTCTGCCTCCTTTTTTTTATTATTCAATTTATTAACTTTGCGGCATGAATTCAAAAATATCTAAAATAGGGCTTATGCTCAGGGGGTTCGCTATGGGAATAGCAGAGGTTATTCCTGGTGTTTCAGGCGGTACCATCGCATTTATTTCGGGTATTTACACCCAATTATTAGATGCCATTAAAGCCATTTTGAGTTTTGAACCTATTATCGCATTTAAAAAGGGCGGCTGGAAGGGGCTTTGGTTGAAAATAGACGGCGAGTTTATGCTTTATCTTCTTTTAGGTATGGCAGGAGGTCTTGTTCTTGGCGTATTTGTCATTACTCACCTGATGGAAAATTTTCCAATTCCTCTTTGGGCTTTCTTTTTTGGTCTCATCATTGCTTCCACCTGGTTTATTGCTAAACAAATACCAACCTGGAATTTCACAACCATTGGTCTTTTTATTTTTGGAACGGTCATTGCTTATTTATATACCGTTGTTTCTCCGACAAATGGTAATGAAGCGCTTTGGTTCGTTTTCATTTCAGGTACTATTGCTATTTCAGCTTTGTTATTACCCGGAATTTCGGGCTCGTTTATTTTACTTTTACTTGGTATGTATGCCTTCGTAGTCGGATCAGTCAAAAATCTTTTGATTGATTTCAATACGGGTTATCTGCTGGTAGTGGGCGTTTTTGCCACCGGTTGTTTATTGGGTTTAGCTACTTTTTCAAGGTTTCTTTCCTGGTTATTTAAAATTTATCCGAATCAGACCTTAGCTCTATTAACAGGATTTATGCTTGGCTCATTGAACAAAGTATGGCCTTGGAAAATTATATTATCATGGAGAGTAAATTCTCAGGGTGAAGAAATTCCTTTGATAGAAAAAAGTGTTTCCCCTTTTCATCCTGGTATTGAAAATCCTCATTTTTTATTAGCGTTATTTTTAATGGTTTTGGGGGCTTCCCTCATGTTCATTTTCGATAGATTAGAATTGAAACGTGTTCAAAAATAATTTAACTTGATGACTACTAACGTATCATGGTTGCCTTTTCAAAAAGAACCTGTGGGTAAAAAGGGCTTGGGCTTAATTGGATTTCCTTTATCTCATTCTTTCTCAAAACAGTTTTTTGCCGATAAATTTGACAAAGAAAATATACAGGACTTCTACTACGACGTATTTCCTATTCCTGATATTTCTCTTCTTCCTGAATTGTTTAACATGTATCCCAATCTCCTTGGGGTTAACGTAACTATTCCTTATAAAAAGGCTGTCATACCTTATTTGGATGATTTGAATGAGGAGGCTGCTGCTGTGGGTGCGGTAAATGTAATAAAACGCACGCAGATGGGCTTGGTGGGTTACAATTCTGATGTATTTGGATTTGGAGAATCTTTGAACAAATTCCTTCAGCACAAAGATGCATCTATGATAAATAATGCATTGGTTTTGGGAAATGGAGGTGCGGCCAAAGCCGTTCTCTATCAGTTGCCCAAAATGGGTATTCTTCCAACGCTTGTTTCCAGAACCCCTACTCCAGATGGCATTACTTATGATGATTTGACACCTGATATCATGAATTTGAACAGGTTGATTATTCAAACTACACCGCTCGGAATGTCGCCCCATGTCGATGAATATCCCAATATCCCATATTCCCTTTTAACTCCAAGGCACTTTTTATACGACCTTATTTATAATCCAGAGGAAACGCTGTTCCTAAAGCAAGGTAAGGCCAGAGGAGCAAAAACTTGTAACGGATACGAAATGCTTGTGCTTCAAGCTATTAAATCATGGGATATTTGGACTTCAGATCTTTAATATGGATAATAAGGTTTTTATTCCCGACTTTAAGGACATTTCTATCGCTTTCCGCGATAAGAATAATACCGAGTTGAAGCAGAGTTATTGGCTCTTCAAAGGTATGAACGTACCTTTCCTCGTGAATGTAGGATCTAAAATAGGTATGTTTGCACTGCATTGGTCTTTCCCTTTTGTAGGAGACATCATTAAACAGACTATTTTTAAACAATTTTGTGGGGGAACTTCTCTCAAAGAAAGTTTACCCGTCATTGAAAGATTGGGCAAACAACAAATCTTTTCTGTCCTCGATTATGGAGCAGAAGGTAAAAGTTCGGAGGAGGAATTCGATTTTACCTTGCAGGAAGCTAAAAGAGCCATTAATTTTGCTCAAAGCTCAGGATTCAATCCCTTCGTTAGTACCAAGTTGACAGGTCTTATTAAACATGAAATTTTAGAAGATATCGCATCGGGGAAAATATTGTTCGATGAAGCTAAAATGGCCTTTGACAGATTTAAAGTTCGAGTAGATAGCTTATGTGCTTTGGCCGCAGAGAAAAATGTATCCGTTTTAATCGATGCGGAAGAATCCTGGATTCAACAACCTATCGATGACCTGGCCAATGCCATGATGGAAAAATATAACGGAAAAAAGGCAATTATTTATAATACTTTCCAAATGTACAGGAAAGATCGTCTCTCTTTTCTAAAGGAAAGTTTCCATCTTTCAAAAGAAAAAAAGTTTGTCCTCGGTGCTAAATTGGTTAGAGGTGCTTACATGGAAAAAGAGAATAAAAGGGCAGAAGATTTACATTATGAATCTCCTATTCATACTTCCAAAGAATTTACAGACCAGTCGTTCAATGATGGTATCCAGTTCTGCCTGGACCATTATCAGGAAATGGCTTCCATGAATGCTTCCCATAATGTTCAGAGCGTGTCTATTCAAGTTGAAGAAATGGCCAAAAAATCCATTCCATTCAATCACCATAACTTATATTTCTGCCAATTAATGGGGATGAGTGACATTCTTACATTCAATCTGGCTAATTCGGGCTTTAATGTAGGTAAATACGTAGTTTATGGTCAGATTAAAGAGGTAATTCCTTACCTGATTCGCCGTGCCGAGGAAAACAGTAGTGTTACCGGGGATATGTCCAGAGAATTAGGTCTGGTCAAAGCTGAAATGGCCCGTCGGAAATTACTTTAATGTAGGTTCATCGGTACTTCCATAAGCAGTATTTCTGCATCATCTTCCCTGGCTGAAATAGCCACTTGATTCGTTCCTGTGATACCAAGTCCATCTCGAAGCCCCATTTCTTGTTCTTCAATGACAAATGAGCCTTTTAGTATAAAAGCATAAAGACCGTTGCCTTCTTTTTTCATTTGGTATTGTACATTTTGCCCTTTGTCAAAATTACCCAGATGAAACCACGCGTCTTGATGAATCCAAACGCCCTCATCCTCTGCATTAGGCGAAAGAATCTGCTGTAACTTATTTTTCCTTTCCTCTATATTCAAGCTAATCTGATCATACCGGGGCGTTACGTTTTTCTTATTTGGAAAAACCCATATTTGCAGGAATTTTACCGTTTCATCTTTATTTTTATTGTATTCACTATGGTAAACACCTGTTCCAGCACTCATTACCTGTATATCCCCTTTCCTTATTATCGTTGTATTGTTCATACTGTCCTGATGCTCCAAATCACCCTCTAATGGAATACTTATTATTTCCATATTATCATGTGGGTGTTTTCCAAAACCCATTCCACCAGAAACGGTATCATCGTTTAAAACGCGTAATACCCCAAAATTCATTCTTTCCGGATTATAATAATTTGCAAAGCTGAAAGAATGAAAACTTTTAAGCCAGCCATGATTCGCTTCTCCTCTTGTATTAGCCTGATGAAAGATTAGTTTTTTCATGTTACTTTTTGGTTTTAGCAAGTTATAACGAAACTAGACTTTATTTTGTTTCGTTTTCAAACTCCTCTTTAGTGGCTTTATATTCAGTTTGTTTAGGTTTGGTTGCCCTGCGTCAACCCAAGCTGTGTACCAACTACTGCTAATGGCCTGAATTGTTTTTTTCATTTGCTTTTCGACCATTCCATCCATAGCCTGTTGATAAGCTTTAGAAAAATCTATACAGGGTTTTTTAATAGTTCCCTTTCCCTGAATGACATAACACCACTGTTTGTCCGTTGGAAATGTATCCCGAACTTGTTTCTCCAGTAATAGTACATCAGCAACCAACTGTTGACTTTCCTTACAGATTTCCCAAAACACATTTTCAGGGTTTTCCCAATATAGAGCTTTTCCTGTCCAGAGTTGGTAGGTTGATTCTGCGAAGTATTCTGGAATGTTACTTTCCCAAAGGGCATGGATTCCAATCTGGTCAGTGAGTTGTCCATTATAATTTTGGGTGGTGTGCAAGGGAACATGTGCATCGCCGATATAATGTCCAATTTCAGCAGAAAGCTGTAAAATACGTGGCTTATCCATTTTTATAAATGCCTCAGTAAGCCTTCTTTGCATACGCATCAGGTGCCATGGTAAAATTCCATGTCCATTTAATTGGTCTTCAAAAATGAATTCTCCCGTTTTTTCTTTCCCCCCTGATAAAAGTTGAAATAAACTATCCCTTGGCATTTCCCACACTCCGTCGGGCAATTTAGGCGCTATGTATTTTTTAAAAATTTGCTTGTATCCCATCATTTCCAGACCCTCCTTTTTAAAATGAATGGTATCCTTATTTTGAACCAGATATAAAGTGTGATATTTAAAAATGGCATCAGTATATTTTGTCGGTAAGGAATCATAAGGGGCAGAGCCATATTTTTCAAAATCTATGTAGTGACGCGCGGCTTCAAAAGGAGAGGCGTAGCGTCGTTTATCCGGATCAACGGCATGTTCCATAATGTAGGCTTCCTCCATTTGGTAAAAGGAAATCATGGGTGCCGGTAATGCATAAATAGCCAGGTTATTTAATAGTCGGTGGGCATAAAATCCCCAAAAAAGTAAGACAATGAACATGGGCATTTTTCACGCAAGTTGGACTAAACTTCTGATATATGAATCTAATGTTGAATGAGAAGGGTTTAACCCATTTTTATTTTATGGAAAACTGTCCAAATAAAAAAATAATCCTTAATTTACCAAATATTCCTTTTTCTAAAACATTGATATGTTTCGCATTTTATCGTACTTACTTTTTTTTGGATGCCTGTTTAATTTGGCGGGTTGTAAGACTTTTAAGGATAATGCTACCTTATTTCAACGGGAGGATGTTGTCGCAGAAGGTTTATTTACCTCTGGCATAGAAGGACCTTCCTTTCATGAAAATGGTAATATTTATCTGGTGAATTTCCAGAAAGAGGGTACTATTGGTGTGCTTTCACCAGAACATAAGGTAAATGAGTTGATTCAATTACCGCAAGGTAGTGTTGGAAATGGTATTCGGGTTCATCCCGATGGGGATTTATTAGTTGCAGATTATGTTGGGCATAACATATTGAAAGTTAATATTTTAAATAAAAAAATTCAGGTTTTTGCTCACAATAAGGATATGAATCAACCCAATGATCTGGCCTTTCATCCCAATGGATTCCTTTACGCTTCTGATCCGAATTGGAAAATGAGTACGGGACAATTATGGCTTATCAGGTCGGATGGAGCCACTTTCTGTCTTGAAAAAAATATGGGAACTACCAATGGTATTGAAGTTAGCCC
>JBMLQR010000109.1:0-3718 GCA_049241465.1 Saprospiraceae bacterium
CTTGCCTTCAGGTCATCCCCTGAATATTTCATTGATGGTTGGAAAGCTCCTGTACTATTTATACATGGGGACGATGACCGAAATGTGCCTTTTAATGAGACTGTTTATTTTATTGAAAAACTGCGTCGTCGGAACATTACCATAGAGCAACTGGTATTTCCTGATGAGGTACACTCTTTTCTGATGCATCAACATTGGATTAAAGCCTATCAGGCTACCTTCGATTTCATAGATAAATACACATGGCCAGAAAAAATGGGATCCAATGCAAAATAGGTTATACGAGATTGATTTGTTAAGAGGGTTTGCCGTCATTGGCATGGTCTTTTCCGGAATACTTCCCTTCAATGGCGCTTTGCCTGCATGGATGTATCACGCTCAGGTACCTCCACCTACTCATGTTTTTGATCCTACAATTCCTGGGCTTACCTGGGTAGATTTGGTATTTCCCTTTTTTCTTTTCTCTATGGGAGCAGTTATTCCAGCTGTTTTACCTCAAAATATAGAGAAACAAGGACTTAAAAATACCTTATTTCAGCTTTTCAAGAGATTTCTTCTATTATTAGCCTTAGCTGTTTTTTCGTTTAATTTTGCCCCTCTGAGGAATATTGGCGCGGGTGATGTAGCTGATATAGCAGGAATAGTTGCTTACGCCGGCTTGTTTCTAGTGTTTTTTAAACATCCTGATTGGATACCTGGGCGTTCTCTATACCTTAAAGTTTCGGGCATTTTCCTTCTTTTGGGGCTCCTTTATATGAAAATGGTTTTCTGGGGCGGTCTGGATATTAAAAATAACGACTCCATTTTACGCGTATTGGCTAATGTCTATTTTGTCGGTTCTCTCCTTTGGTATGCAAGCAAAGAAAATGAATTACTTCGTGTGGGCTTTATTTTCATGGCTTTAGCGGCCTATTTAGGTGATATGGATGGTGGATATATGCAAAATTTTTGGAGATGGCAAGATTCATGCAATTTGGTAAGTCCATATTTATTAAAATATTTGATCATTTTCTTACTTGGCACGCTGGCAGGAGATTGGCTATTGAAAAAGGAAGCCATTGTAGAAAAGATTTCTTTTCAATGGGATTATTTTATACTTTCTATAGCTCTTACCTTGTCTATATTGTTTGGATTGTTTAATAGGAGCCTTGAACTTACCTTATTATCGTGTTTATTGGCCGTTTCATTTTTCTATTATCGTCAAAAATGGAAAAAGAAGGTTTCTACTGATAAAAATAAAATCTTTTATGTAGGTATTTTTATTCTTTTTTGTGGCCTTTTTATGGAGCCTTTTCAAGGGGGTATTAAAAAAGATCCATCAACTTTAAGCTACTTTTTCATAAGCAGTGGTATCGCCTTTATTTGGGTGCATGCCTTCATGAAAATAGAAATAAGTAAACTATCTTTTTTCTTACATCCCATACAAAGTATTGGTAAAAATGCATTAATGGCTTATTTTATGGCTGGTTTTCTTTTAATGCCATTATTTAATGTTTCTGGATTAGCAGATATTTTTGGACAATCTACCCTGTTTTTACTGTTTAGAGCCTTTATGGTTACTATGGTTTTGGGAGCTATAGTTCATAATTGTACTAAAATAGGCTTGTATTGGAAAATATAGACTGTTGATTTTAGTCACGAAAAAAATGGTTATAATCTCGCAGATTCGGATGTATTTTACATGTCTGAATTGCTTCCTCTTCAAATGACTTTCTTTCTTTATTTTATTTCATTAAATTAGCAAGATATTTTAATCAAAAAAGAATGTTATGCAAAAGTTTGTTTATGTTTTGGTTTTATTAACCACCTTAGCTTGTACTAAAAAGGCAGCTATTTCAAAAACGGAAGCAGTTGCTCCACCTGCAACTATGGCAGCGGCACCTACAGCAGCGCCAGCAGCGGTACCAGCAGCAGCATTGGAGGTTTATACTGGTTCATTTAAAATGGAATCGAACGAGTATGTACAAAAAGTGAGTGTAGGTGTAAAAGAAGGTTCATTGGCACTTATCGCTGATACAGGTGATTCTGCTCCTTTAAAAGCCTCTGGAAAGGCTGATGTGTTTACAGCAAATATTCAGGGCTACGATGCCGAGGTTAGTTTCATGAGAACAGCTGGAAATGTATCAAACATTAAAATATCTGTTGGTGGTGGAGCGGTAGTTCTTACAGGAGCAAAGGAAAATTAATCCTAAAAACCCCTATTAACCCTATTAACCTAAGATATGTCAACTGAAAATAAAAAGAAAGACCATTCGCTGAAGCGTCGGGATTTTATCAAAACAGGAACATTGGCCGCCGCAGGATTCATGATTGTACCTCGCTATGTTCTTGGTGGTAAAGGCTATGTAGCGCCAAGTGATAAACTAAACGTTGCTGCCATCGGCTCAGGTGGAAAAGGTGCCAGTGATATTGCTGAATTTGTTAAAGGAGGAAAGGTAAATATGGTGGCACTTTGCGATGTTGATGATCGCGAGGCAGCTAAAACTTATGCATTACATCCTAAGGCACCTAAATACAAGGATTTTAGAGTTATGTTGGAAAAGGAGGGTAGCAGAATTGATGCCGTTTCCGTTTCAACGCCTGACCACATGCATGCCATTCAAGCTTTAATGGCTATGAAAATGGGCAAACATGTTTATGTGCAGAAACCTCTGACGCATGATATTTATGAGGCAAGAATGCTTACCGAAGCAGCTAAAAAGTACAAAGTGGTGACTCAAATGGGTAACCAGGGTGCTTCGGGTGACGGTGTTCGTAAACTTAAGGAATGGTACGAAGCTGGAGTTATTGGAGAGGTAAATGAGGTGCATTGCTGGACCAACAGACCCGTTTGGCCTCAAGGGATTTCCTGGCCAACGACGTCGGCTGCCGTTCCCGCAGAATTGGATTGGGATCTTTGGTTAGGCTCCGCTCCATATAGAGAATATGTCCAAAAATTGGTGCCTTTCAATTGGAGAGGTTGGTGGGATTATGGAACAGGTGCCCTCGGTGATATGGCCTGCCATATCGTAGAATCTGCTTTCTCCGTGCTTAAAATTGGTTATCCATCAGAGGTGGAATGTAGCCAAACCACTATTTATTCCGATAACTTTACCATGGCTCACTATCCGGAAAGTTGTCCCGCTTCTTCTACGATTCATTTCAAGTTTCCAAGACCAGGGAAGCCTGACCTTAAATTACATTGGATGGACGGAGGTATTATTCCTCAACGCCCTGAAGAACTGGAGATTTCTGAAATGATGGGTGATGGTGGAAATGGTATTATTTTTACTGGTGATAAAGGAAAAATGATGGCAAATACTTACGGTATTAATCCTCGCTTGATTCCCGTTGCTAAAACAAAGGAGGTGCAAGTGCCTGAAAAATATGCGAGAGTACCGGAAGGCCATTACCAACAATGGGTCGATGGTTGCATGGCCGGTTATGGTAATAAAGAATTGAGTTCACCTTTCGAAATAGCTGGCTTCCTTACTGAAATGGTATTAATTGGGAATTTGGCTATTAGAAGTTATGATTATAGAACTCCTTCTACTACCCGTCCAGGTCGTTTCGACTATCCAGGCAGATATATAAAATTACTGTGGGATGCCGCAGATATGAAGGTTACGAACTTTGAACCCGCAAATCAGTATGTTCAAAGAGAGTATAGAGAACCATATCAAAAACTTACTTTAGATTGATATATTAAAGAGGTTATCTAAAAAGGTAGCCTCTTTTT
>JBMLQR010000110.1:0-6803 GCA_049241465.1 Saprospiraceae bacterium
TTTTTAACAGATTTTTTTATTAAATTGAGAATGAAATAAATTCATTTTATATGAAACCATTTGTTTCATTCTTTTACCTGTTTACATTGCTACTCCTGAGTATAGGTCAATATTCTAAGGAGGTGAGTCTTTTTGATGGTCTTACTTTCAATGGGTGGGAAGGTGATACATTAAATACCTGGCGTATTGAAGATAATATGATTATCGGGGGCTCTTTGATTAAAAATGTTCCGGAAAATAATTTCTTGTGTACACGTCGTTCCTACAGTAATTTTATTTTGAAATTTAAAATAAAATTAGTTGGACATGAGGGGTTTATAAATGCCGGACTTCAATTTAGAAGTGTTAGAGCTACTAATCCTTCTAATGAAATGATTGGTTATCAGGCAGATTGGGGAAAAGAATTTTGGGCAAGTTTATATGATGAATCCCGTCGAAATAAAACACTTGCCTCTCCAGACTCAACAAAAGTACTTACCTGGATAAAACAAAATGATTGGAATGATTATGTGATTCTTGCGAATAATAACAGAATAAGGTTATTTATTAATGGTCATAAATCTGTAGATTATCTTGAATCAGATACTTCAATTCCATTATCTGGATTGATTGGATTACAAATTCATGGTGGGGGAAAGGCAGAAGTTTACTTTAAAGAACTATATATTAAGGAATTATAGTTCTTTTTAAAATAAAAAAATATTTTATGGATGCTTTAAAAATATTGATTCCTATTTTTTTACTGTTGGGATTTTATTCAGGGAAGTCCAATAGGACGTATGTTGCAAAAAGTACAAATATCCCGGATACCGTAAAAATTGATCAACATTTTTTTCTGGAAGCTACTATGCTTGGTTATTTTGATAAGAACGGAACCAGAAATCCTACCCTTAAAGCAAATAAAGGAAGTCGGGTAAGAATTACGATGACCAATGGTGAGACGATGACCCATGATATATCCCTGGAAAAATTGGGGGTAAAAAGTGCATCCATCATTGAAAAGGGGGCAACAACCAGTATTGATTTTATAGCTGAAGCAGATGATATTTATTTCTGTACGGTACCTGGTCATCGTGCAGCAGGTATGGTTGGAAAAATTCAGGTGGTTAAAGGTTCTACAAACCAAAAGGAAGTGGTTGGGAAATTACCTGTTTTAAAGGGTATAAAATTGAATCTCGATGTTGAGTTGGGTAATTTAATGGATTGGGAAACTACGGGCGATGCTTTTCAGGGAGCCCAATTAGCGGCAGATATCTCTACCTTATTTGATAAAGACATGAATGTGGGCGCCAGGGGACAGTATTTCATAAGTAGTGGGGGAACTAAACAATACAAGAGAACAGGTACCTTAACTTCAAAATCATTCCAGGTAAAATTTCCTTATGCCAGCTTCTGGGTTTCAGGCGGGGCTTTACTTGACACCAGGGTTGAAATTGTTTTGACCGATAATCAGGAAGTTATTTTTCAATCAACAGGTCAGGGACGGTCTAATTTACAACCCGTTGTGGTCGATTTACAAGCCTACAAGAACAGAGATATTTTTATAAGAATTATAGATAAGGAAAATGGAATTTCGCAGATTCCTTATATTCCTGATGATAAATGGGCCCATATCAATTTTGATCATTTTCAATTCCATTCAAAAAGACCCTTTTTTGAAAATGAACTTTTTCAAAAGGATATTATTGTTTTACCTCCTCTTGATCCTGTTTTAAATGCCGGACTTTCAGGTGAAATGGCTGCAAAAGCCATGACTTTACCTGAAGGTTTTAAAATTAAACTGGCAGCTAGTGAACCTGATATCGTTAGACCCATCAGTTTTACCTTTGATGCACGAGGAAGACTTTGGGTTGTTGAAGGTCATACTTATCCTATACCAGCTCCAGAAGGGAAGGGAAAAGACCGTATCTTGATTTTTGAGGATTCTGATGGAAATGGTTCGTTGGATAAACGAAAGGTTTTTATGGAAAATCTTAACCTGGTCAGTGGAATTGAAGTGGGAATGGGTGGTGTCTGGCTTTGTGCCGCTCCTTATTTGTTGTTTATTCCTACCGATTTCGAAAAGGATGTTCCAACGGGTGAAATTCAGAAAATTTCAGATGGTTGGGGTACCCAGGACACCCATGAGGTATTGAATAATCTTCGTTGGGGACCGGATGGATGGCTTTATGGGGTACATGGCGTTTTTACCCACTCTAAAGTTGGAAAACCTGGTTCCCTTGAAAATGAAAGGACCAAAATTAATGCCGGGGTTTGGCGTTTACATCCTTCAACGCATCAATTTGAAGTATTTGCAGAGGGTACCAGTAATCCTTGGGGTATCGATTTTAATGATTATGGACATGCTTTTATAACGGTTTGCGTTATTCCTCACATGTATCATGTGATTCAAGGTGCACGGTATGAAAGGCAGGCTGGAAAAAGTTTTAATCCTTACACTTATGATGAAATAAAGACCATTGCTGACCATAAACATTATGTTGGCGAAAGAGGTCCGCATGCCGGAAACTTTCGCTCCGCCGCTGTTGGAGGTGGACATGCACACGCAGGGGCTATGATTTATTTGGGTGGTTCCTCCTGGCCTGCTGAATACCGAAATGTTATTTTTATGAATAATATTAACGGGGCACGATTAAATAATGATTTATTAACCAGGAAAGGGTCTGGGTATGTTGCCTCTCATAAGAATGACTTTTTGGCCATGAATGATACCTGGTCTCAGTGGCTTAATTTAAAATACGATCCAAGTGGCTCAGTTTTTGCCATCGATTGGTATGATAAAAACCAATGTCATAGCACAAATCCTGATGTGCATGATAAAACAATGGGCAGAATCTTTAAAATTTCCTACAAAAAGGATTCTTTCATTCAGGTGAATTTATATAAATCAACAGATACGGAATTGGTTAATTATCAATTGCATGAAAATGAATGGTTTGTTCGTACCTCGAGAACTATATTACAGGAACGTGGTGCAAATGAAGCAGTGCATCTTGCTTTGAATCAAATACTTACTAATCATCCGGATATTACCAGGAAATTAAGGGCTTTATGGACGCTTCATGTTACCAAAGGTACCAATGAGGCGATGTTACAAAAGCTTCTTTTACACGAAAACGAACACATTAGAAGTTGGTCTATTCAATTATTGTTGGAGAAAAACGATGTCTCTGTCGAATCATTATCTGCCCTGGAAAATATGGCTGTAAAAGAATCTTCTCCATTGGTAAGGTTATATTTGACGGCTGGCTTAATGAGGCTGCCTTTAGGGCAGAGATGGAAAATATTGGAAATTTTATCTGGAAAAGAAGAAGATATAAAAGATCATAATCTTCCCCTCATGCTTTGGTACGCCGCAGAACCATTAGCTGAATTAAATATGGAAAAATTGATTGGTATAGCGGAATCAACTAAAATGCCCCAATTTTTGAAATTTACCATCCAAAGGATAGGTGCTATAAATTCTGAATATTCCAAAAAAGTATTGAAGGCGTTAGCTTTAAGGTTAGGTCACCAACATGATAATCATGAGAATGTAAGACTGATTGAAAAACTAACGGCTGCGAATCCTTAATATAGGTTATTAAAAGTTATAATAAATTCACTATGAAGTATTTATTAAGTTTTTTTATTTTATCTACTGGACTGCATTTGTCTCTTTTCAGTCAAACACCTGCATTTGTCAAGACCGTTATTACCAGAGATTTCATATCAGAAGGGGTAGCAGCCGCTGACTTGAATAAGGATGGGGAACAGGATATTATTGCGGGTTATTATTGGTTTGAAGCTCCAACATGGAAAAGGCATGAGCTGTTGCCAGGCAGAATATTTGAACCGCGTAAGGAGTATAGTGAGTCTTTTCTCAATTTGGCTTTAGATGTAAATTTAGATGGCTGGGAGGATGTGGTAATTATTGATTATCCTGGAAAAGCAGGTTTTTGGCTTGAAAATCCTCAAAATAAATCCGGTCATTGGTTAAAACACGTTATTGCCGATGAAATGGGAATTTCAAATGAATCTCCCGGATTTATTGATATAGATGGCGATGGACGTTTGGATATTCTTTGTGGAGATTACAAAAAGAGGCAGATTGTTTGGTTACAGGCTCCAACTGAAAAAGGGGTTTTGACCTGGACTCGTCACCCCATTAGTGCAGCTGGTGTGAAAGGTACAGATCGTTTTTCTCACGGTATTGGTTTTGGTGATGTAAATATGGACGGCATCAAAGATGTGGTTATTACAGATGGATGGTTTGAAGGCAAAAAGGATTTATCCTCGGGTGACTGGATCTTTCATGAGGCGACGCTAGGTGAGCCTTGTTCTCACATGCAGATTTTAGATGTAAATGGAGATGGTAAAAATGATGTGGTTAGTGCCTCTGCGCATGCACTGGGTGTTTGGTGGCACGAACAAATAAATGTCAAAGGATCTATTGCATTTAAAACCCATTTGATTAGTAATGCCACGTCTCAGACTCATTCTACAATAATGGCTGATATTGATGGTGATGGTAAGGAGGAAATGATAACAGGAAAACGTTTTTTAGCCCATAATGGTAATGATGCAGGGGATGGTGATACACCTATCTTAATGTATTTTAATTTTGATTCTTCTACCATTCCCTATTTTGGTGAGCATATTATTGATTATGATTCTGGCGCCGGTCTGAATATCGCAGTCCGGGACATGAATAAAGATAACAAACCTGACCTGATTATTGCCAATAAAAATGGAGTATTTGTATTGATAAATCAGATGACACCTAAAAAGTAAGGCGTTTTACCAAAAGCCAGACGCAATTAAGATTTTGAAATAATGCCTCTTTCCCGGATGGTTGGGGATTTTAGGAAGTCTGTTACTTTTTTGGCTATAAATATTGAAGTTATATTTAATTGGATAAGTGTGCTGTCTTATTTGAAAACGTAACCCGAAACCATAGTCCATTTGAATAAAGTTCGGGTTTTTCAAGTTCATTTTCTTGCATTAAGCTAAAAATCCTAATCATTCCCTCTCCAAGTTCTCTCATCAATTTATTTTCTCGTAAAACTTTCGAGATTAACGAATTTCTTGATTCGTGAGAGCCTTCTAATTTATATAAATTTTTAACTGTTAAAGTTGAGAGTAGTGCACCAGGACTTTTTATTTCCATTCTATCATTAAAAATATAAATTTCAATGGCATTAGTAATGCTATAATCTCTATGGGCAATAGCATTTAAAATTACTTCTCTTACGGCATCTTCTGGATATATGTATTTTTGTTCAAATTTCGAATTTGTTCCAAATTCAGTTTTATAGGCTAAATAGGGACGTAAATGTTCCCAAGATTTTAAAATCAACTCAAAAATATTTCCCTTAACAGTTTCGTCACTAATAACATTATATTTTTCACCTGAGTCTAATGTATTTCCTTTTACTTTTAGAAATCTAACCTGACTTCGAGGATGCCATCTATCAATATCTATGGCAAAAAGTAATAAGGCAGCTTTTTTTAGTCTTAACCCATTTTGAGCATATTCAGCTAATCCAATTTGTTGTAAATATCTCTCAACACTTAAACCTTTAATATATTGGTCGGCTATACCTAGGAGTAACTTTACATCTAAATCTGTTACTATTGCTCCATCTACGAATTGACTATCGTATTCTCTTGATTTAATTTCCTGCCTTTCAAATTGAATTTGGTCAACGGAAGCTGGCAAAGTTGATTTATCTTTTCGTCGAACACATCTTCCATCAGGAAGTTGATAAATCATGGTTGTTCCTTTATTAACAGAAAAATATAAAATTGTTTTGTTTTCTAAAACAAGTTTATTGGCATTATTCAAAGGAAGTTGTTGGTCTTTATAAACATGTGAGTGGATAGCGTTAAGCATCGACTGTACTTCTTCTTCTGAATGAGGAATACCTGTAATTGTTCCGTCATCCTCCACCCCAATTAGTATCGCACCGCCGTCTGCATTTGAAAATGAAACTAACGCTTCACCAATGTCAGCACAAATTGATTTAGTTAATCTTGGTTTTTTATTGCCAGGTCGTCCTTCTAAAGCAGATTTAAATTCTCTAAAATGACTTTCGCCAAGAATTAGCGTATTTCTTACTTTGTCAGCTAACAAAAGTATATCATCCATTAATATTTCTTTATTATTATTTGTAAAGTTAATGATAATTTTATGGGTATGTTATGTGCAGATCTGTGAAAGTGGCTGTTTTTACCACAAATTCATTCTTTTGATTGAAACAAAGCTATTCTATTCCCTTCAGTGTCTTCAAATTCTGCAACATATCCAATGCCATTGTCTGTTTTCGGATATAAAATTTGTCCACTATTTGAAATGGCTAATCTCAATGTTTCATCGATGTTTTCCGTCTTGAAGTATATCACTACTCCGTCCTTCGTCGGTTTATAAATTTCTCCTTTTGCCAATGCACCTGAAATCCCCGATTTCTCATCAGCAAATGGAAATAATGCCATTTCATTGTTGTCAATATTTTCTTTGTCGAATTCAAAACCGAATACTGCATTATAAAACTTGATTGCTCTGTCAATTTCGATGACAGGAATTTCAAAATAAACAACAGGGTTTGAATTTTTTGTCATAGGATTTATATCAGTCTGATTCATTGGTGTTTTTGTATTATCACCGCATGAAGGTAATAGTTGAATAAAAAGTCCAATGATGGAAGCTGCAAACGGGTACCTTATTAAATTCATTCTTTGTATATAATTTGTAAGGTTATGGGTCTAATTAAAATGTTGATGAACGTTACTTTCCTTTTTGTGTTGTCCTTTTTTTTGCCTCT
>JBMLQR010000111.1:0-4313 GCA_049241465.1 Saprospiraceae bacterium
CCCAGCTCAGTGTCAGTAATCCTTCCTCTTCAAATACACCCATCATAGACAGCAGGATACTGTCGGTCAGGGAAGATTCAAATTGTACCTTTTTTGGGTCATATTGCAACGTGAACTGCATCCCTTCCGCTGGTAATAACGGATCGGCATAAATGGTTAGAGGGTATGTTTCTCCTGCCACCAACATCTTGTTTTCTGCTTGCAGCAAATACTCTTGTTGATCACGGGTGTCTCCTAAACCTGAACCATTAGCCACTGCGTTACCATTTATGTCGCCAATTTTTATACCATAAAAATGAGCTTCAGCGGTACCATTCAGGTCGTTGATATTCACAATTTCAGGAAACTGATAAGGACTGGCCTCCTTCCTAAAGGTAAAATTAGCATCAACGAATCTCCAGCTTTTGTTTTCCTTAAATTCCTTATCGACACCCAGGATGATCTTACGCAGTTGAAGCATATCTATAATCGATATACTACCTGATTTATTGACATCGGCGGCAATAAGTTCATACGGATTCTCTATTTTCTTCGTGTTCAGCACATGCTTTTGAATCAATAGCAAATCGAAGGTAGAGACCCCGTTGAGCGGATTTTTATTCAACTCCGGATAGATAGTATAGTCTTCCCCATTGTCCAGTCCCGAAAACTTAAACAGACCGTCATTGCGGGTATTGACTATTTTATCACCCGATAGTCCTGAAACCTGTACTTTCACCCCTTCGATGAACTGTTTATTGATCGTTTTGATAATTCCGGCCAGGGTAGCTGCACAAGGACCAAATCCGAGGGGCAACACCTCAATGCTTATCGATTCAGAAGCACTATAACAGGTTTTCGAACCAGGAAAGAAGGATTGAAACACATATTTTACTGTTACTGATGTGTCTTCCTCATGATATAAATTTTCAACAATGGCTTGGCTCCCGAAAGAGTTGACAGCATTTCCATTGAACCCTCCTTGAACCAAGCTATATGTTGCCTTCCAGCTGAATTTCGCAGAAGGATTTTCAGGCGAAGCCAAAACGCTTATCGCCAGTGGTTTATCGGCACAAATATCAGATGCATTGATGACAAGCTTTGGTGGTGCTGACTGAACATCAACCTTTATAAACTGGCTGGCACTTTGATTACACAAGGAACTGGAAGAAACTATCTTAATGGAATCGGTGAGGATAGCTGTCGATGTATTATTCCAAACTGCTTCAACCTTTCCATTTCCGCTCCCATTCTGATAAGACCATGCGTAGGGAATGTCTTTCGTGGGGAATGCTGGTTCAAAAGAGAATTTTTCACCGCTGCAAAGGGAAACCGCTGCGATCGGGTTTGTAATTTGAGGTTGACCCGATTGGACTACCACAGGTAAAATAACCTTACATGCACTATTTAAAGGTTTAAGTCCAACAGCATAAATCCCCGCATTTACCTTTTCAGGGCTTGTTATATTTTCATAAGAAACAGTAAAAGAAGAACCAAATAAATCCGTCAATTTTGTTTTCAAATCTACCGTCAGGGGTGGACAGGAAATAAAAGGAGCGACTTTAGGAACCTCTAACTCATGATTTACGGTAATTGCTTTGGATGTTTTGCAACCTTTGGCATCCACGCCTTCTATTCGATAGTTTCCCTGAATGCCTTTGGTGAGATCCACCACACGGCTATCATTTAAGAAATAGGAGAAACTTACATTAGCAACTGGTGATTTGATCAGGGAATTGAGATTGATATAGGCATCACATATTTTTGGTGCATCCACCAGTTCAAAAGAAGGGCCTTTCGTCACTTTCACCTTGAAAGTTCCTACTGTTGCGTCACAGCCAGGAGCGCCAACGGAATAACCGTAGGACAATTCAACCTCAGGCTCGGCATTCACGATCGTTAATAATTCACTGATACTGCCTGTTCCGGCATTTGGGGAAAGATCCAGAGAGCTGTTCACATTTCTAAACCATTTGAAAGTAGATTCCTTTAAGGAAGGCGTAAAATCAAATACACTGCCACTACAAACAGTGAGGTCTGTAGGAGGCGTAACAGATTCCGACACATAAGCTTTTACCCTGATCGGTTTGACAATAACGCAAGAAGTAGATTCTGCCTGTCCTTTCACATAATAGGTACCGGCTCCGATGGACCGCGGATTAACTACTGCCGTGGTTGCCTCTGCATTGGTCCAGTAAGTTAATCTTAAGCCTGGGGTACTCCCAGCTATGTCCACATACTGCGCTAAATCTATGCTTTTATCCGGACAGATGGTTTGGGGTTCAATCACCTTTAACTTCACCTGTGAACGAATAGAGATGCTCGATTTTGTTGAACAGCCTGCCAATTGTCCTTTAATGAAATACGTTCCCTGGCTTACTTTCGTTGCATCGGCCACGGGAATAGACAGGTTGGCATCTTGAAAATATTGCAATTGAATACCCGCGGAAGATCCTGTGGTGATAGCACTTTGCGTCAAATCGATAAAGGCATCACACAGGGAAGGGATCTGGTTGATATTTAAGACGGGTTCAGGTGAAACGCTTACCGACACCGTTTTGGTAATCACATTGTTACAACCCGATAATTCTAAGGCATAATTAAGTATAATCGGCTGATTCGTTGTGTTCTTTGCAATATCCAGAATATCTCCGGTTCCTGAAATAAGACTATTCAATCTTTTCCATTTAACAGCATCCCCCCCGGAGGAAGAAACAGGTACATTGATAACAGCTCCACCACAAATGGCTGGAATGTTAGCAGGGGAAATAATCTGAGGAGCAGGATTAATAGTTACCGTAGAAATCACCGGATTACCTATACAGGTTGGATTATTTAAGATAGCAGGTGTTAACTCATAATTCACCTGAATAGGAGTAGTTCCCTCATTCATTAATTTTTCACTTAAGGTACCCACAGCTGTACCCGTTCCTATACCACCTGTCGCTCCATTATATATTGCTCTCCAACTTACCCAAATATTGGCTGAGGAAGAAAGGGCAAGGCTGAAGGATTCATCGCTACAAGCAGAAATATTAAACACTGAAATAACAGGATTCTGATACACCTTAAATGGAAAGGACAAAGGAGAAATATTTTGACAACCCGATTGAAGAGAGGTGATATTATTTAAAGTGATGTTATCATCACTGGTAATGCTTTGCAAAGAAATAACACCAGATAGTGCTGTCACTGTCCTTTGATTTGGCGTTCCGTTCAAATTATAGGAAAAACTCAACGCCTCGCTGCTGCTATAGTTTAGCTCTACCACTTCGCCGGCACAAGGTATTTTTGTTTGGCTTAAGGCGATGGTTGGTACAGGAGACACTGGAATAGGCAATGAAGAAAAGGTATTATTTATACAACCCGTTGCAACAGATTCTACGGATGAAATAGCAATGGAAGTACCCACCTGGGCATTGGGTATCGGAACAGAAAGGGTGGTAGCCGTTATATTGACACGTTGCGTGGCACCCCCTGGCAAACTATAATTAACAAACACATTTTCCGCTGAAGTCAACTGAATAGAGGTGTTTTGACCGGCACAGATAGCCACGGAAGGAGAGATGATAGTCACCTGCGGGGAAGCTTGGAGGGTAATTTGTTGGGGCATATCGACAAAACAAGACTTACCTGAATAACTGGCTCTAACTGTGTAGATACCGGACTGAGAGGCATTTACCAAACTTAGTGCATTTCCTGTACCTACGATACTGTCCCCAAAAGTATTTCCATTTAATCTTAACTGGTAACGAACGTTAGGTTCCGATCCGCTTAAAGCCAGGGAAACCGCTCCATCTTCCGGAATACATAGATTATTTAGTTGTTGAAAGGCAAAAGTATTGGGAATGGGACAAGTTGCCGAGAAAGATTGAATGACGCCTGCCTTCAATGAAAAATTTGAACTTTTAAACTGTTCATTAATAAATTCTCCACTTGAGAAAGTTAGTACATTATTACCGGAGGAATAATGATTACCCGCGCTGTTCGTCGCCTGTTGCCCTTTGACAAAAAGAAAGGAAAACATAAAAAGAAAAGTAAACGTAATATTTATTTTCATAATAAAATTTTAATTGAATTTTAAATTATTTTAATATCGATAGTAATCTGCTAAAAATAATGAAAACAAACGAAATTAATACCATATTTAACATAAAAATGTAATTATTTTATGTTAATCGGTTTATTGCATTATATTAAATGTTTAAATCATTTTTTTAAACATTTTGCAGAGTGAGTATTTAATAAATTCCGGGGAATGAAACCTTTCCATGTAACTTAGTTTGAAGCAGGATTTACAGGATTAGAGTGGATTGAAAAGGACGTCGTCGGTT
>JBMLQR010000112.1:0-4964 GCA_049241465.1 Saprospiraceae bacterium
GCACCAAACGGTATTTATCTTAATTTTGAGTACACCTTTTTTAACTTCAAAAAATAATGTTAATGAAAAAACTAATTTTTGCCTTATCCCTATCTTGTTTTATGCAAGTTTTGGCTTATGGTCAGTCATCCTCCAAAAATGTCAAACTTACCTATGCCGATAGCATAAATTCAGGGCTGATTAAAGAGGACCTTAAAAAAGCAAGCACTCCCAGAATAACTTCTGTAAAAGTAGGAAAGACACAATTGACATTAAACTACTACTCACCTGGTGTAAGAGGAAGAGTTATTTGGGGTGGATTAGTCCCTTTTGATCAAGTTTGGGTTACTGGTGCGCACAGTGCCAACAAATTTGAAATTAGTAGTGATATAAAAATCAATGGTCAGGTCATAAAGGCAGGCATTTATGGTTTATTTACCATTCCGGGGAAAGAAAAATGGACTTTCATACTCAATACGAATCATGAGCAACATTTATCAGACGATTACGACCAAAAAGACGACGTTTTCCGACTTGACATCAAGCCAATACAAACGGCGATGACACAGAGATTAACCTTTGAATTGAAAGAAACTTCCAAAAAAGAAGGAGAACTTGTTTTCAAATGGGAAAATCTTAGCTTTTCAGTTCCATTTACCACCATATAACGAAAAAAGGGCTGTCATTTTTAGACAGCCCTTTTTAACTAAATATTTTACCCCAATGATTATTTAGCGGTAACCTTTAAAATTCTTCCCGGGCCTTCTAATGAAATATAAATAGCGCCATCAGAACCTTGAATAACATTTCTAAAGCGCCCCATTTTTTCCATCCAAATGTTTTCTTCAACTATTTTATTGTCTTTTATAACGAAGCGATATAATTTCTGACCAGCAAGACCTGTGGCCAAAAAATTACCATTCCACGATTTGAAATTTTCGGAATTGATAAAAGTGATACCGCACACACCTATAGAAGGAGTCCAGGTAAAAATAGGTTCTTTAATTCCTTCTGCCTTATGGTCGTTTGAAACAGTAGTTCCATTATAATTAATGCCAATAGAATAGGTTGGCCAACCATAATTTACTCCTTTAGAGATGATATTAATCTCATCGCCCCCTTTTGGACCATGTTCAGTCTCCCATATATCACCTGTTTGAGGATTCAAAGTTAAACCCTGAGGATTCCTGTGTCCGTAAGAAAAAATAGTAGTAGGCTTAGAATTTCCTGGAAGCACAGGATTATCTGAAGGTACGTCACCATTATCTTTCATCCTATGAACTTTTCCCCAATTTAACTTGGTATCCTGGGCATTTTTATTGGTAGAATTTGGACCACCTAAACTAGAACCGCCCCCTTCGCCGATACTTACGAACAAATAATTATTTTTATCGAAGGCAATTCGGCTACCGTAGTGATTATTAAAAGTATTACCTCCACCGGTAGCGAAAATATTCTCTACGTTCTGAATTTTATCATTTTTAACTTTGAATCGAACCAGTTTCACTTCTGAATCTTTTTCAGCGACAGCGGAAGTGAACGTAGCATAAATCCAGCCGTTTTTTGTATAATTCGGATGCGCCTTTAAATCCATGAAGCCACCTTGCCCCCCTGATTTTACGGTAGGAAATCCTTCAAGGGGAATGGTCTGTTCACCTCTTTTAATGTAAATTTTTCCCTTTTTTTCTCCGTAAATCAAATCACCATTGGGCAATAGTTCCATTCCCCAGATAACATCATTACCTGTAACGACGGTTGTTACCGTAATTTCGGGATTATTGGCAGTGGTTGTTTCAGGCAAAAAAGCAGCATCAGATTGTTTGCAAGCGTTATAAAAAACGAGGGCGAAACAACTCAAAAAGAAATATTTAAGTTTCATTTAAGTAGAAATTAAGGGTTATAAATTAGTTTAACAAATATACCTTTAATTTGGTAATCTTAGACAGAATCCAAGGGTCAAAAACGAGTAGGTATTTTCAGTTCCTAAACTTATTCCTGATGAAATATCTAATTGGATATTATTTTTTGGGTAATAAACGATACCACCTTCAACAAAAGATTGGTTCAACTGATTTGAATCCCCGGGTAAATCCATCTTTTGGGAATCTCCATGTCCCTGAATATAACAACCCAATGTATCAGAAAGAGACATTTCCAGTGAAAGGGCATAATAATAAGCAGGATTTTTATTTTCACCATCCCATGCAGCTCCCAGATTATAACAAAGCGTTAGCCAATCGGTTAATGGATTGGCAAAGGACAATTCCGTGCTTGGATTTACAGCACTTGTCCTAAATACCTTTGAGGTAGAAAAAGGAAATCCCGTCATTCCGATAAATGTTACGGCAGGTATAGCTCCCTTATTTTCCAGTAAAGCAAGTTTAACCCCTACTCTGGCAGGTTGGAAACCAGTGGTAAACGCTTCATTGTTTAATTTTTCCTGCCAAAGCGAATAATCAAATCTGAGTTCCATTTTTTTTGAAACCCCATATCGGAGCAAAGTGGAATTGAGCCCAATTCCCCTGGTATTTTGAATAACGGAACCAACTTCTTTTTGATTTTCGGTCCAAAATCCGGTTTCTATCATTAGATACTTTTTGGGCGTTATAAAAACGGCATCACCAAAACCAGGTCTGTCAGGGGCAAGCACACCAAGTGAATCCTGACTGTATAGATAGCTGGAAAGGAGTAAACAGATAAAAATGTTAAGGTAAAATTTCATGATGTATATAGTTTAGTTATTCCAGAAAATGAAATTGATTCATTTTAAAAAGAACAAGTGGGTGAATACTTTCAATGGTTAATTGATTTAAGGAAATGGATTCAGTCAAGAAATGGTGCCATGTATTTTTTCCCTTCCCCGGAATATGGTCGAATATAGGCCTTTCATCCTGCTCTCCTCTTATTTCTACCCCATATCGCAATAAAATACTTTTTTCAGCACCCTCATCCATGTAAGAAATTTTGATAACGGGCGTTCCTTCGGGGAGAATTCTATCTGTTTTAATAGCTAAAGAAAAGCCGCTTACAGATATAGTTTTTTTGTTTTCCCAACGGAAATTTTGGATTAAGGTTCCCTTCTTATCATTTAAGATATCCAAACCTGCCATTGAATGAATGGGTAATGGCCCATTATAATAAAGCTGCCCCCACTTTTCAATAGGATGATATGGCAATTTTTCCGGCAATTCATTCCGACCACTCCAGGCGTAATCGAGTGCGAGAATGTAGGCACCAAATTGTTCCATATTTTGCAGCATATTGTATTCACTGCTTTCAAAATCGGCCCAGGTAGTTTGTAGCACACCAGCTCCCACTTTTTGTGCTGCAGATACAAAACCTTTGATGTTATGGGAATAAAACCAGGTACTTGCCAATGGGATATTTCCATTTTCTTTCCAAATCTTCAGATTAGGCAAATAAACCGATGGATCTGCGTTGTTCAGATAATGCCAATCTGCCACCCAGGTACCTTTTGGAATGGAAGACCGAATTTTTCTGGCTCGTTCAGAGGTGATACCGTTACAAGCATCGGGACCTTCGGATGGAGCCAAACCCATATCGCCCCAAATCATAAGGTTGAGTTTTCTGGCTTTGGTCAAACTATCCAAAAGCCCCATTTGAATATTCCAATAATCTATTTCTTTTTCCCGGGGTTCATTAAAGCCAATCATACCAATTTCATCAAATCCAACATGTATTGTTTTAGGTTTCAGTAGAGAAATGGCTTCATCCCAAATATTCAGAATAGCCAGTTTTGAACTTTCTAAGGTTGGATTAAGCGTGTAAGGATATGCAGGATTAACTGCCATGAATCGGTTTTCTTTAGATTTAAAGAACCATTCCATGTGCCCCAGACTTTGAATAAGGGGAATGGGCTCTACTCTGTTTTTATTAAAAAAATCAAAGGACGCCTTTAAATCATTCAATGAAATAGAAATGGGATTATGAATATTTGGAAAACTTTTCCACTCGGCCTGCTCACATTGAACCACCACTTTATTCACTTTTAGGGGCAATAATATTTTTTCAAATTGTTGTTTGTGAAAATTCAGGGAAGTAGGTCCGGTAAACAAATGTATACCTCGCCAATCGGTTAATGGCTGATCGGACAACGAAAGAAGCGGAATCTGTAATTTATTGTTTTGGGCTACCGTTAGCTGTTGTAAGGTGTATAATGCGTGCTGAAGCCCCTTTTCAGTCTCATAATCAATAAAAATGCCTCCATTTTCCACTCGAATCTTATAAGCCTCCTCATGCCCTAAAGGAATTTTACGTGTATTGATCTGTGGTGCATACTTCTTGTTCCATTGCCATTTGGAAGAAATGATTTTCAGGAATTCCTTTTGGGTTTCGTTCAACACTGTATTTTCTAATTCAGGAAATACATAAAATCCCTTGTGAAAAACAAGCTCCTTAGGCTTCGGCAATACCTCAGGAAATTCTTGAAAAGGAGCTTGCCAGGCATATTTAACGGGTTCGATAAATGAACTTGAGATAATACTATTATTTGATATAACCGTATTTGCTTTTAATTCCCTTATCGAAAAAAATCTTTTTATGGAACCTCCGGGTAAGATGGGAATATTCCGTTCCTCTAATAATAAATATTGGTCTCTTCTTGAAAACTGATCTGCCGGCACGGGTATTTCGACCTGTTTTACTAGTGAAAAAGGATGGGAACTTTTAATTTCGTAGGAGCCCCAGGAGGTATGGATAATTAAACTTGATCCAGAAAAATCTTTCAATTCCATAAAGGAAAATACACCTTGTGGACTTTCAAATGTCGCATTTTCAATAAATGGAAACCACCATTTGTTGTGTACAATATCTACCAAACCACTATCCAGTCTGTTCCATTGACAATTAATTTCTATTTCAAATAGCTGTTTTGATTTCCTAAGTTGATAAAATCCTGAAACGGCGGTATTTTCAGAACCTATGAGTAATTTGTCCACATCCTGTTGAGAACTATCCATATCCTG
>JBMLQR010000112.1:5064-8530 GCA_049241465.1 Saprospiraceae bacterium
CTCATCATCTATTCAGACGATCATACTTATCAGGCATTAGGTGCTATGGGAAATAAAATAATTTCCACACCTAATCTGGATAAACTGGCAGCATCGGGACTCCTATTTACCCAGGCCCATGTGATGGGTGGACATCATGGAGCGGTGTGTGTACCAAGCCGGGCTATGTTAATGACAGGTAGATATGTTAATCGCCTTCCTTCTGACGGAGGGGTGATCCCCGACAGTTTGATTAGTCTGCCTGAGACACTTCGCGAAAATGGATATGAAACCTATCACACTGGAAAATGGCATAGCGATAAGGCCTCCCATCACAGAATGTTCAGCGACGGCGGGGATATCTATTTTGGTGGCATGCATTTTGAAAAAGACGGTGGACAATTTAACCCTGTGGTTCAGGGATTTGATCCCGCGGGCATTTTTCCAGAATCAACCAAGAGACAAAGTGATATTTATAGCAGCACTTTATATACCAATAATGCTATTGAATTTCTTCGAAGTGACAAGGCGAAGTTCGGGCCTTTTATGTGCTATGTTGCATTGACCTCCCCACATGACCCGAGGACACCACCTCCACCTTACGACCGCTTATATGATCCAATAAAAATTCCATTGCCAAAAAATTTCCTGCCGAAACATCCTTTTGATAATGGCGATTTGAATGTTCGCGATGAACAATTACTACCAACGCCGAGAACTCCGGAAGCAATCAAAAAAGAAATAGCCCTTTATTATGGCATGATTTCAGAAATGGATGCACAGGTTGGAAGGATACTGGAAACCCTTGAAAAGGAGGGATTAATGGAAAATACGCTGATAGTATTTGCAGGAGATAATGGCCTTGCAGTGGGTCAGCATGGATTACTGGGAAAACAAAATTTATACGAACATAGCATTCGTGTGCCCATGATATTTTCAGGACCAGGTATCCCAAAAAATAAAAAAGCAGATGGTTTTGTCTATTTAAGTGATATAGCGCCAACCATCTATGAATATTTAAAAATACCTGCCCCTAAAACGGTAGAAGCAAAATCTTTAATGCCTATTATTAAAGATCAAAAGGTAAAAGTTCGGGAAAATATATATAACGTTTATGGACATTGGAGCCGAAGTGTGAAAACGGCAGATGGTATGAAGTTAATCGTTTATAATGTAGCGGGAAAGGAAACAACGCAGTTATTTGATTTGAAAAAAGATCCCATGGAAACAGTCAATCTTTCAGAAAAATCTGACTATCAGGCAACTATACTTAACATGAGAAATATTTGCCGACAGGAAATGATTGCAGCCCATGACGACCTGGATATTAATCTAACGAACTGGGGAAGAAATCCAAATCAAAAAGTTAGGGGAAAATAATAAAATGGAATGAGTACAAAAGGATATTAGTCTGCTTAATGGGTTGTTCGCTTTATTAACCATCATAAAAAACACCCATGAAATCCAACTTAATTTTTAGGAATACAGCCATTCTTTTATTCCTAAACATTTCAATTTCCTCCTTCGCACAGACTCATTCATCTGACGGTATGCCCGGACGATTTGACGCCAACAGAAGAAGTGCTCCCAGGCCTGTGAGTACCCAACCAATATATCGGACTATTGACGGAACCAATAACAATATAGCAAAAACAAAGGCAGAATGGGGTGCAACAAATATTGCGTTAGCCAGAGAAATACCGGCTGAGTATGGCGCTACAGATACCAAAAATGCTATGGGTGGAACAACCCGTCCCTCTGCCAGACAAATTTCAAACGCAATATGCGATGAACCAGTGACTACGTTCAGTGCAAAAAATTTAAGTACTTATGTTTATGTATGGGGACAATTTCTTGATCATGACATAGTATTAACCCCAAGTAGTACTACAGAATCAGCGCCCATTACTTTACCTGCCAATGAGCCACTTTTCACGGTTCCCATCTCTTTTACAAGAAGCACCATTTTCCCTGGTAGCGGCATCAATACGCAACGTCAGCAAATGAATCTGAATACTGCATGGATTGATGGATCAGTAGTTTATGGATCTGATAGTATCCGGGCATCCTGGTTGAGAACCAAAGTAAATGGTAAATTAAAAACTTCAGCGGGTAATAATCTTCCCTGGAATACGGTAAATGGAGAATCAACAGGTGCTTTGGATGCCACGGCTCCGAGTATGGCAAATGATGGAAATCATACTATTAAAACCTTTGTAACAGGAGACGTTAGAGGCGCCGAACATCCAGGAATTAGTGGCTTACACTTAATTTTTGTAAGAGAACATAACCGCATTTGTGATAGATTGAGAACACAGGGTTTGACCAATGACGAAGAGATATATCAGAAAGCAAGAAAAGAAGTTGGCGCTTTAATTCAAGCCATAACCTATCAGGAATTCCTTCCAGCTATGGGTATTACCCTTAATAATTATTCAAGGTACAATGGCGCTGTTCAACCTGATATATTAAATTCCTTCGCTACCGCAGGATATAGAATCGGTCATACCCAGGTGGCAGATTTACTTGCCATGCGCGATAATAATTGTGCCGTTGTTGGCGGTGGTGGCGTTGAATTGTTAGATGCCTTTTTCAATACTGGTTTATTTGATGAATTTGGATTGGAATCTTTTTTAAAGGGATTTGCAACGCATAAGCAATATGAGACTGATACTAAAATAAATAGCATACTCCGGAATTTCTTATTTGGTAGTCCTACTGCACCAGTTCGTTTTGGTATTGACTTAGCTGCACTAAATATTCAAAGAGGTAGAGATCACGGATTACCTGATTACAATGATATCCGTAAATTTTATACAGGAACCCCTGCCAGAACCTTTGCTGATATAACCAAAAACACTACTTTGGCAGCTGCTCTTCAAACACAATATGGAACTATTGATAATATTGATTTATGGATTGGTCTTTTGGCAGAAGATTTACTCCCTGGCAAATCAGTGGGAAAGACCATGCATGCTTTGTTAAAGTCACAGTTTGAAAAATTAAGAGATGGTGATTTTTATTTTTATAAATCAGATCCAAATCTTCCTGCAGCTATAAAAACACAAGTATCCAACACCAGATTATCTGATGTAATTAAAAGAAATACAACCCTTACCAACCTCCAGTCGAATGTATTTATTACCAATCCATGTCCTGGAGAAAATGGAGAAGATGTGAATGAAACACCACTTATTGCTGTGGTTGAAAATTACATCCAATCGCCTGTAAAGGCCAAAGAAGGAGTAAATATTTTTCCTAATCCAGTAAATGACTTGTTGAACATTCAATTAGAAAGCATTGAAGGGCAAACACTTCGTTTGACAGATCAATATGGAAGAGTTTTAAGAACCATGCAAACCCAAAGCGGTGCTGGTAATTATGAAATGTCTGTTTCAGATCTACCTTTTGGAGTTTATTATCTACAAGTTTCCCGTGATCACAAATGGGATGTATTCAAAGTAATAAAAATGAGCAAATAATTAGC
>JBMLQR010000113.1:0-2265 GCA_049241465.1 Saprospiraceae bacterium
GCGCTAAAGTACCAAATCTATTAAGTTCAGACCTTTATACGTCTAAAATATGGATCGAGTATAAGGAATCATTCTAAGAATTTTTTTAATAATGCAAAATTAAAAGCCACATTCACCTAAATGAGTGAAAAGGTTATATCTACAAACTCAAACAGGACACTATTTTTCTGAATTTTATACCAAATAGGGAGCTCACTTCAAACGGATAGAAAAGAGCTAAGTGCTAAAAATAATATGGAAAATTGCTCCTAAACCTTAGCTACGATTTAAAACCTTGATTTAAGAAAAAATTAATACTAAATTAATTTTAGTTCATAACAGAGAAGTAATTTGCGTATTTTAAAGCTAATTAATTCTAAATGCTCTTTTATGACTTCATTTAAACCTTATTTATTTCTCTTTTTTTGGTTATTTGCTGTACAAATAGTCTATGGACAATCCATTTCAGAAAAATTTCTTGTTAAGCCTTACTTACAATATGGTTCACAAACTGGCATATTTGTTTTATGGGAAACCAGTGAGCCCGCCACCACCCAAGTTGAATTTGGAGAGGCCCGATATCTTGCAAAAAAAGTGGAACTAGATCAACAGGTATCCGTTCAAGGTTTTCGCCAAATGCATGAAGTGTCCCTGGCAAATCTCAAAACAGAAACAAATTACTTTTGGCGTACCAAGTCTATCACTGGAACTGGTGATACCATTTTATCTGATATATATACTTTCAAGACGAACGTAAAAGATAGTAGTGCCTTTATGTTTGGATTAGTGGGAGATACGCAAAAAAATAACCGAACACCATGGGCATGGGGAAAAGTAGCTGAAAAATTATGGGGTGACCGTCCAAATTTCGTCGTTCATGCTGGAGATGTTGTTGAAAAAGGTCGTCGAAAAAGTGACTGGTTGCAAGATTTTTTTCCAAATGGTCATATTTTAATGAGTCGCGTTCCAGTGTATACCGTTTTGGGGAATCACGAAGAAGATTCTCCTTTATACTATCAATATATGGTTGCTCCGCCACCCGAGTATTTTTATACCTTTAAATATGGTAATGCTCAATTTTTCATGATTGACAGTAATCGGGATTTAAAGGAAGGATCGGAACAATATGATTGGTTGGAATGGGAACTGGCAAAATCAGATGCGACATGGAAAATAGCCATTCACCATCATCCCCCTTACTCTTCTGATTCAGATGACCATGGAAATACTGCAACCGCACTTTCTACCCTTGGAGTGTCGAATGTTAGAAATTTGGTTCCCCTTTACGAAAAATATGGTTTAGATTTTTGTCTGTTTGGTCATACTCATTTATACGAAAGAAGTTGGCCTATCTTAGAACAAATGGTTAATACAAAAAAAGGAGTTATTTATATCAATTCCGGGGGTGCTGGAGGAGGCCTTGAAGCATTTGCACCTACTAGAAGCTGGTTTACCTCAGAGCTTGAAGTTACGCATCATTATTGTACATTCTCTATTTTTGGTAATCAATTGATTTTTAAAGCTATTGATCACGAGGGTCGACTTTTCGATACTTTTCAAATGCAAAAAGATGAATCTGAAAATACACAAGCCAGCGTAATTCAACCTCCAGCCGTTAAAATTTCAGCCTCAGCCACTCTTTTTGAGGATATATCAACCGTTTCCATGAGTTCAGCCTTTGAAAATTTAGAGATTAGATATACCCTTGACGGAAGCGAACCGAATAAATCCAGTTTGCTTTATTCAGCGCCTTTCACTATTAATAAAAGTGCGTTAATACATGCCAAAGCTTATACTAAGGAAGGTTTTTCAAGTAGAAAAAGTAGTTTAATCTTAAAAAAATCTGGTCTTCAACCAGCAATTTCAGTTAAAGGCGAAGTCAAAGGATTAAAATTCAAATATTACGAAGGAGAATGGAATCACATACCAGATTATACTTCCTTATTACCTGTATTTGAAGGAATAGCCAGTCAGGCAAAGTTATCGGATATTAAACACAGGGAAGACCATTTTTCATGTACTTATGAGGGCTTTGTGAACATTCCCTCTTCAGGGTTACATACTTTTTACCTCAACTCAGATGATGGCTCTAAGTTATATCTGAATGGGGCTTTACTTATCGACCACGATGGAGATCATAGTAGTATGGATAAAAAAGGAGAAGCTTTACTGCAAGCGGGAAAACATAGGATAAGAATAGAATATTTTGAAAAAAGTGGTTCACAAGATTTAGAAGTAGGTTTGATTGATTCAAAACTTGGTCCGGTACCATTTACACCATTTCAA
>JBMLQR010000114.1:0-2415 GCA_049241465.1 Saprospiraceae bacterium
AGAGGGAATTTTTCTTTTTATTCCTTTTACTGTTTTCTGTTTTTTCGGGTGCAATTCGTAAGTGGTTGTTACTTCCCGATTACGTTAATCATGGCTTATTAGCTTTCCAACTCCTTATTCCCTGGATATTCTGTGTTGGATTTTATCCATGGAATCAAAGTAAAATTTACCCATTTTTATTTTCTCATTTATCCTTTTTATTTATCCTGGCCATACTTCCCAGCGGATGTGGCATTTTTCATTCATTGTCAGGTTTCCTCCTGCATGGAGGGTTTTGGACGGCTTTATTTGTTTTTTTAGCGAATAGTAACAAGGTAAATTGGGGGCGTTTTTATCCTGTTTTGTTACTCATTCTTTGTATTGAAACTATTTTAGCTATTTTTCAATATACGCTGCCACCTCAACATTTAGTAAATCAATATGCCAATTTTAATGCTATTGGTGATATTGCTTTAATGGGAGAAAGCGCCAGGGTTACTGGTACTTTCAGTTACGTCAGTGGCTTTGGTGCATATATTCTATTTATGAGTTTCCAATTATGGTTTGTTAATATTCAATATAAAGTAAATCAATTAGTTGTATTTTTTCATGAGGTTTGTTTAGCTATTTTAGCTACGCTAAATGGTAGTCGGGCTGTTATTTTTGCCTTTGTTTTAATACTGATAGCCTCAAGATTTGCCAGGGAGAGATCAACATCAGTTTATCTCATTTACGGGCTATTTTCATGCTTTCTTTTTATACTTCTCATGCTGCTGCCAGACTTCAAAGAATGGATTTTAGAACCTATTTTTAACTTAACGGATAGGGTAACCATCAATGTTGATTCAGGCGAGCAGACCAGTAGATTTATCACTCCCTGGAAAAATATGTTTTTCTTTTCCAGTGAAAATGAATGGTTCGGTTATGGTCTTGGTTGTACCTACCAAGGGGCTAACGAAATTTGGGGTGTTTCACTGGGTATTCTTAAATATGGTTATTTTGAAGAAGAACTGGAAAGAATTTTAATAGAAGGTGGTTGGTTTTTGTTATTGCTAAAAGTTTCTTTTGCTCTGCTTTTTATCTTTCTAAGTAGCATTCCCAAGGGTTTAAGCAGTCTACTATTTTTACTGATTTTTGGATATTTTCCACTCGTTTCTAATACCTATAATTCATTCTTTTTTCTATGGGGAATTATTTCATTGTCCTGGCAATATGAGCAAAAGAATCGCTTTCTTCGCCCGTAAGCCTATTCAGGGCTTTCATTTCAGTATTGAAAACACCTTAAATGAGGTGAGGGCAGGATTGTTAAAATCTGGTAAATGGGAAATTGACTGGATTGAAATGCCATGGTATAGTAAGGGATTTATACCCCGGCTCAAATTGATTTTTTTTGCTTGGTTCCATAAACATGAAATGAATCATATCATTGGCGATATCTATTTCATAGCCTTATTATTGCCTGGAAAATCATTGGTAATTACCATTCATGATGTCTTGTTTCTATACCCCAAAAAGGGAATCTCCTGGTGCATTCTTTGGTTTTTCTGGGTTTATTTGCCTGTCTTAAAAGCAAAATCAATTATAGCTATTTCCAATCATACGAAAAATGAAATTATACGATATACTGGTTGTAATGCAATGAAAATTAAGGTGATTCCTTGTTTAATTTCACCGCATTTTACCTATTCACCCAAAGATTTTAATCATCATTACCCAGTCATTCTACATATAGGTTCGGCATGGAATAAAAATTTAAGTAATCATATTCAGGCAGTTAAAGGTATTCCTTGCTTATTGAAAATAGTAGGAAAGCTATCTGAAAATCATAGACTTGAGTTAATTAATGCGGGCATTGATTTTGAAAATGTAGTCCATCTCACAGATAATGAGATCTTGTTTTTATATCATTCCTGCGACATTCTTTTATTTGCGTCACTGGCAGAAGGTTTTGGTTTACCTATTCTTGAAGCTCAAATGGTAGGTCGCGCAGTAATTACTTCCAATAGGGGAGCGATGGCTGAAGTTGCAGGTAATGGTGCATTATTAGTGAATCCACTTTCCGTTGAATCTATACATGATGGACTGATATCTATCATACATAATGATTCATTAAGAGAATTATGTATTGATGAGGGCTTTAAAAATACACATCGATATGGTAGTCATTTCATTTTAGCACAGCACGATTCCCTGTTTTCTTCTATTTAATCATAACCTCAAAATACAACAATGAATATATTAGGAATAAACTTTGGTCATCCTGACGCAGCAGCTATTTTATTAAAAGAGGGCGAATGGTTGGCTGGTTCCGAGGAAGAAAGATTTAAACGGGTCAAACATTGGGAGGGTTTCCCATCGGAATCTGTTTTGTTTTGCTTGAATAGTACTAATATTTCTTTTGAGCAATTAGATTTTATTGCTGTAGCTGGGGATGTT
>JBMLQR010000115.1:0-4723 GCA_049241465.1 Saprospiraceae bacterium
TAAGAAGAACGGGTCGCTGGAATGCAACAGGACTAACTGAAGATTTCAGATCTCGCTGGCCAATTCCTCAAAGAGAGGTTCAAACTTCAGCTGGTCTGATTACGCAAAATACAGGATATTAATCTTTTATTTTTAAAGTAATAAGCTTTTAAAAAGCCTCCTCTGAATATTTCTATATTCGGAAGAGGCTTTTTTATTTGTAAAATATAAGTTTACGATAGGGGTAAATCATACTATTTTTTCGTGGGTAGAAATGCGCATTGCTCTCAAAGCAGCGGGAATAGAGGCGAGCAAACCAATAAATAAAACGGTAATGGCTACTGTAATGAAATCTTCCCAGCGAAGACTAATTGGATATGAATCGACCACGAAAGATCCGGGAATGGCTACCAGATGAAAGGTTTTTTGTAAAAAAAAGATGAACAAAGCAAGAAAAACACCGGAAATTAAGCCAATACCAGTTAAAAACAGGCCTTCGTATAAAAACAGATTTCGAATATCCACATCAGTTGAACCAATAGACTTAAGAATGGAAATGTCTCTTTTCTTGTCTAAAACAATCATCCAAAGGGCGCCAATCAGATTAAATGCAACCAGCAGGAGCATAAATCCTACAATAGCGAAACTGAGCCATTTTTCAAGTCGCATTAATTTAATAAAACCTTCCTCCTGCGCGTAATAATCCTTTACATAAAATCGATCCTTTACAATAGATTGTAACTCGGAAACGACCTTTTTAACCGGGTAATTTCGGGACACCTTTATTTCCCATGCGGACAGGAGGTTAGCGTTTCCGACAAGTTCTCTTGCAACATTAAGAGTGGTTATAATATATTGATTATCATACTCCTGTTGAATCATAAAAGTGCCAACAGGTTGAAGATTTCTACTACGGAAGGGATTTTCAAAAGGTGTATTTTCTTTGTTTTTAGGCATATATACAGTAAGTGACGCGAAAGGATCTTCTAAATCAATGCCCAGTTTATTTCTTATACCTAGTCCGATGAGCGCGTTAAATGACAAGGAACGATTGGGTAAATAAACGCCTTCTTTAATGCAGGAGTCAATATTAGATACAGCGCTAAACAGGGTATCAACTCCTTTTACCATACCAAAATCTTGTTTATCCTTGTAGGTGAAAAAGGCAATTTCTTCTAACGTACCCGAAATAGCTTCTACACCTTGTATTTTTGACATTTTATAAACAAGTGAGGCGTCAGCATTAAAAAATTTTCCAGAGACGGGAGTAATTTTAATATCAGGATTAAATTTTACATACATACCCATTATAAGGTCTTCAAAACCATTGAAAACGGAGAGAACTAGTACTAAAGCAGCCGTACCCACCGTTAGACCCAAAATGGAAATTCCTGTAATAAGTTGTATTACCTGGGTAGATTTTTTTGCTATCAAATATCGAAGGGCTATTTTAAAAGGTAGATTCATGGACAGTAAAATTAGAAAACAAAGATAGCAGGATTATTAAACTCTCTGGTTTTTCAAAAATCAGCTAGATCTCATTTTATCCTTCATTAGTAAATAGTAAAAAATAGTTAAATTTAAGTGGGTACAAATTTTCAGGTAAAAGACATATACCTTTAGAACTTTAAATGAATCTTCGCAACTTCTCTCTTATGAAAACAATTTTTTTACGTTTCTTCTTAAGTTTATTTGTTTTTCTGGGTGTGACAGTCATGGTATCAGGTCAAAATACAAGAGGAAGGTTTGAAAAAGCGAAAATTTTATTTGAAGGCAGAAGTACTTATACTGAATTATCAGTTAATATAAGGGATGGTAAGGTATTTGTAGGGGAAGATATTGTTCTGTTTTCAGAGGAAGAGTACATTCTTCGAAAATTGGAGAAAGGTGGGATAATCCCTTTTTCTTCCTGGGCTTGGACAGGAGGTATCATTTATTATACCATCCCTCCTGGTTTGGCAAGTGCTGGTATAATTAATAGTGCCATAGATCATGTAAATGCAAGTACAAATATTTGTTTAGTCCCAAGAACAACCCAATCTGATTATCTCCTTTTTCAAGATTCAGATGTTGCCTGTTGGTCTTATGTGGGTAAAATAGGAGGTGCTCAGCAAATAAATGTACATAGTGCTTGCGGCTTTGGCGCGGCAGTTCACGAAATATGTCATGCAGCAGGTATGTGGCATGAGCAGTCCAGGAATGATAGAGATACTTATGTCACCATAAATACAGCAAATATTGAATCGGGATATGGTGATAATTTTGATAAATACGGCAGTTGGGGAATTGAATCAGGTGCTTACGATTATGGATCCATTATGCATTATGGTGCTTTTGCCTTTTCTTCAAATGGCCTACCTACTATAAGTGTGAGAACACCCCCTGCTGCGGCAGGTACAACTATTGGTCAAAGAGGAGGGCTAAGTGGTGGTGATGTAGCGGCTTTAAATTCTATTTATCCTACCGTTACTTGTGCCAAAGGTGGTGGCGGCTCCACCGGAGGAGGTACTACAGGTGGAGGTGGTGGAGGTGTAGTAGTTGTTCCAGCACCTATTTTAGCCATGGCTTCCGATATAAGTATAGATCCTGTACCTATCATTAGCGATGATGCTTTTTCTGTCACAGCTAATTTCACCAACGTAGGAAATGCTGATTTTAACGGATGTATTGTTTTAAAACTGTTTAAAGTAGGTGGGCAATTAATGACTAAGGTTACCTTAGATCCAACGGAAACCTTAAAGCCGGATAAATCATTTTCAGCTAACCAAATTATCTCAAGTGGTGGTATTAGTTTAGCCACGGGTGATTATTATATAGAGTTATTATATGAAGAAAATTGTGGGTCATCGGAACAAGAGGTTAGAACGTCAGGTACCTTTTCGAATAAAAAAGAGGTAAAAGGGCTGAAAATTATACCTATGTTGGATGTGAAGCCACTTGATTTTTCCTTTGAAAAAGAAGGGGGCTCAAAAACAGTTTTTATAACT
The DNA here is from genome assembly GCA_049241465.1 of Saprospiraceae bacterium. Classification (GTDB taxonomy): domain Bacteria; phylum Bacteroidota; class Bacteroidia; order Chitinophagales; family Saprospiraceae; genus BJGN01. The sequence goes on from JBMLQR010000115.1 coordinate 2,967, forward strand.
TCAAATACTGTTTGGAATGTTAATAATAATCCTTCTTGGTTGAAATTCCCTACCACCAGATCCATTGGAAATACGGATCTTACCTTTAATTGTGATTCAAATATTACGTTTTTTCCGCGTGCCGTAAATTTTAGTATTTCTGCTACGGGTACCAAAACATTCGACCTTTCAGTGAAGCAAAATGCTATTCCTTTCTCTGAGTGCACTGCTCCTACTGGATTAAGAATTACCAATAAAGATTATACCTGGGCAAAAATTGCCTGGAATCCAATCAGAGGGACTAATTTCTACCAATTAAGGTATAAAAATTTAAAAGATTCAGTTTGGATTATTGTAGATTCTATTCAGGGAACCTCTTTTGATATCTCTAATTTGCATCCATGTAGTACTTTTGGTGTTCAGATTAGTGCTATTTGCGCCAATATAAAAAGTCCGCTATCAACGGAAATTAATTTTAAAACGGAAGGGTGTGATGATCCTTATTGTTATTCCTATGGTGCAGGAAAATCAGATTGGATTGAAGCAGTAACCATTAGCGATAAATCCTTTAACTCTGGGCAGAATCTAGGATATGCTAATAAAATGGATATCATTGGTAATGTTGAAGAAGGAAGAATTCATTTTTTCAAATTTGAAAGTAAACATAATTCTCTGTCCAAAACAGATTTATATCGCTGGCAGATGTTCATTGATTTTAATGGTGATCATGACTTTAATGATACTTTAGAGCAGGTTTATAACGCAGTTATTCCAAAATTCACCTCAGTTACAGGGGTATTTAAAAATATTACCATTCCGGAAGATATGCCATTTGGTTTAACTAGACTGCGTTTAATGCTGACTACCGATAAATCTGATAATAATACCTGCGAAATCTCTCCCGAGGTATTAGAGGTTGAGGATTATGGAATAAATATAAAAAAGAATAGAGATAGTATATTTTTAACGCCGGATACTGCTTTTTTAAAAAACACCTATACTACTTTAAGAGCAAATGTCAGAGCATCCGCAGGGTGGGACGTTACAAAAAGGCCTTCCTGGGTAACTACTACTTATCCGAGCTGGGCTCCCACACCTAATGGTTTAAATGTTTCTTTATTTGTTAATAATAATACAGGTATTAGAAGACAATTTAACTATACCTATACTTTAAGAGGTTCTGTTAAAACAAAGGCCATTTTTCTTTCCCAGGATCCGGCAAAGCCTTCCTTAGCTATTGATACCTTAGAATATGAGGTATCGGACATTGCTCAAAATAAACTTATCGCAGTAAATTCAAATATTTACTGGCGGGCAAAATCAAATGCTTTTTGGATTCAGGTAAATAATCCATTAGGATTGGAAAACGAAAGATTAAGTATATCTGTATTAGAAAACACGCAGAAAGTAGCCAGAATAGATACCATCCGGGTTTATGCTGCCAGTGGAGATACTTTGAGTAAGTTAATTTTGATTAGACAAGCTCCCCAAAAGGGTGTGTTTTTAGTTAGTTCTGATTCGCTGACTTTTCCTGCTACAAATGCCAGCAAATTAATTTATACCCAAGGTAATGTTAATTGGAAGGTGGTCAACAAACCTAACTGGATTAATGTTGATAAAATAACAGGAGTTGGAAATGATAGTTTTAGGATTATTTCTGAAATAAATTCTAATGGTATAAATCGAAAGGGTAATCTGGTTATTAGATCAATAGATGAAACAATGGAGGTATCTATTACGATTTTTCAGGAAGCTGGCTCCCCAATATTAAAACTGGC
>JBMLQR010000115.1:4823-31183 GCA_049241465.1 Saprospiraceae bacterium
TGGAGGTATCTATTACGATTTTTCAGGAAGCTGGCTCCCCAATATTAAAACTGGCTACTCGAATGATTTCTATTCCAGATACAGCCGGTCAATTAATATTAAAGTTACAAAGCAATATTCCCTGGCAATTGAAGTCTAAGCCAGATTGGGTGTCCGGAGCGCAACCGCTAAGTGATTCAAGCTATACGCTAAGAGAAAACAATTTGAAAATTTCTTTTGAATCAAATAGTAGTTATTTACAACGGAAAGGAGTCATTGTTTGGAAGGGTAATAATCAAACGGACTCAATAGAGGTTGTTCAAGATTCGAAACAGATTAATTTACCGGGAAACTGGAAAGTAAAACCGACGAATTCCATTCATCAAGTACTTATTTATAAAAATTCTTCCTTTAATTTTGGATCCAATGTTAAAATAGTTCCCGGAGATTTAATTGGTTTGTTTGTTGAAACGGGTAATCAGCTAACCTGCGCAGGTTACGCTGTTTGGCGCGATGAAAACACGGTAATTACTATATATGGGGACAATCCTGGTACCCCTGAAATTGAAGGTTATGTAGTTGGTTCACCCCTTAGATTTAAGATTAGGCCTATCAATAGTGCGCAGGATATTGATGTCCTGTGTCAATTTGCACCTGTTGGTACTTTTGGTGTAGTGACAGCAATGAACTCATTTTTGCCAGGCGGCGTAAGTGCGGTGGAGTCTATGTTTACCCTTACACCCGCTAAAATTAATATTTATTTAAATCCGGGTTGGAACACTATTTCAAGCTATGTTTTACCTGAATTGAAGGCTTTTGATTTTTTAGTAGATTGGTCTAAATTTTCCTTCATCAAATCTATTGAAAATGAGGAGGGTAACACATATATTGTAGAGAAAAAGAATACAATTTATCCTGATTTTGATATTAGAAAAGGATATAAAGTATTCACGGAATCTGCGGGAAATCTAACCTTGCAAGGTTCGGTCGTTAAACCAACATTTTACCCTATATTGATTAAAAAGGGGATTCAAATATTTCCTTTTTATAGTTTTTTATCCAGGTCGGTCACAGAAGTTTTGAAGCCAATAATCAATGAGATAAAGTTGATAAAGGATAATGAGGGGAAGGTTTTTATTCCTGAGTTGGCCATTAATAGTTTGCGCCAGTTAAATCCAGGACAAGGATACTACGTTCAAGCAAAAAAGGAAGTTCTATTTACCTATCCGGATGATTATGTTTCAGGTATAATGCCCCTTGGTGCTCAATACAATTCACTGCTTGATACCTTAGAGTATTTTAACTTAAGGAATAATAAAAATACGGGAAATAATAGTACCATAGCCATCAGGTATTCTTCCCAATATTTAAAGAAGGGAGATGAAATAGGGCTTTTTGCAAATGATACCTTGCTTTTCGGTGCCTCAAAGGTAGATACAGGAAATATTGCAATCATTGCCTGGGGAAATAACCAGAATAGCTCGGGAAGAAATGGTTTTTTTGAAAATGAAAATATTCGCATAAAACTTTGGAGAAAATCTGAAAACAAGGTTTACCCACTTATCATAAATTGGGAGGACGATGCCGTTGGCAGATATCGCAAAGATGATTTGCAAATTGGTCATATTAAAAGTATTGCCAGTACCTCTGTATTTTCATTCGATAAAGAAATGGGACTCGAAAGGTTAGATGTTTTTCCTAATCCGGTCAGTGATTTTTGTAGAGTAATTGCCAACGAAGAGGTAAAAGGGGAGGTCATCCTAAGTCTTTGGAACGCAGATGGAAAATTATTGCAACAGTGGGTTTTTTCTAAAGGGCTGAAAAAGGATGAAACGGTCAATATTCCAGTAAATAATTTTCCAACAGGTAGTTATTTATTGAAATTTGAAGGAAGAAATATCCGTGGATTTAAAAAATTGCAAATAATTCGATAACTAATCAGTAAGAAAACTTTATACTACTTACCTTTGTATTAATTTTTATTGTTTAACCGCTGCAATTCAGCAAAATGAATAAAGTGAATTTACCGGAAATCGAATATAATTCTCAGAGAGTAGATATAAACATTGCTGAATATGGAAGGAATATTCAAAAAATGTTAGCCCACGTGGCGGAAATAGAGGATTTGGACAAACAGAGGAAATATGTTGATAAAATAATAGACCTTATGATTGTCATTAATCCTCAGTGCAGAAATGTGGAGGATTTTAGAAGTAAACTATGGAAACATGCTTATCGTATTTCGGGTTTTAAGCTTAAGATAACGCCTCCGGATGGTGTGGTATTTTCAGAGGAAGATAAAAGGGAAAATCCTGAAGAAGTGGCTTATCCTGTGATTGAAAATAACTACAGGCATTATGGACATCATATTCAGTTGCTCATAAAGAAGGCAAAAGAAATGCCTGAAGGTCCTAAAAAGGTAGGGATGATAAATACGATTGCCTCTTATATGAAACTGGCTTATAAAACGTGGAATAGGGAGAATTATGTGAGTGACGAATCCATAAAAAATGATTTAGCGACTATTTCAAAGGGCACACTTTATGTTGAGGACGGTTCTTCCATTGATACCTTTGGTCAACCTTCAAATAATTCAAATGCCAGAAGACGGCCAATGGGGAAATCTTATGGAAGTAACGATTATGGTCGAAACAGGTCAAATTATCCTCAAAATGCCAATAAAAATAAATCAAGACCGCGCTTCAGTAATCCGGTAGCACCTGGTAAGCGAAAACCTAATATCTAATAAATGTATCTATATAATATTACTTATAGAGTCGAAAATACTGTTTTCGACGCTTGGAAAAGTTGGGTTTTAGAGAAAAATATTCCTTCTATCATGTCATTGGGTTTATTTTCCAGTTTTAGATTTTGCGCTCTTTTAGGAGAAGAAAATGTAGATGCACAAACCTATGCGTTGCAATTTAAATGTGAAAGTTGGGAAACTTTTTTGAAATATAGAGACGGTAATATGGCTACATTTTTTGAACAGCAGATGTCATTGTTCGGTGAAGATGTCCTTACTTTTAGTTCCCTTCTTGAAATACATTTAGAAGGATAGAGTTTTAGTGGACAAAAAGTCCTTCTTTCCGCCCTAGTTAAGTGGCATAAATTTTTTTAAATAAATGAATATCAATTATTTATTTAAATATTTTTTGCATTTAATTTTGAACTGTTCATTTCGTTTTTATTATCTCGACTGGCTGTAATGGCTTACCTTTCATTTTTTTACTTATAAATATGGGTGAAATATGTTGGTAAAAACATTTGCCAGTGCCGTTCAGGGTGTTGGTGCAAAAACAATCACTGTGGAGGTAAATAGTGGGGGACAGCCAGTAGCTGGAACGAACTATTACAATATGGTAGGGTTACCTGACAACGCAGTAAGGGAGGGTTTTCAGCGAATTGAAGCAGCTATTATCAATGCAGGTCTAAAAATGCCTCGTGTTAAAACCATTGTAAATCTGGCGCCTGCAGACTTACGAAAGGAGGGTTCATCTTACGACCTCCCCATAGCCCTCGGCATTTTGGCTTCCTCTGGTCAGATACCTTTGGAAAAACTTGATCGGTTTTTAGTTATGGGTGAATTATCATTAGATGGTACTTTGCAACCTTTGAGAGGGGCTCTTCCCATAGCTATACAGGCAAGAAAAGAGCATTTTCACGGATTAATTTTGCCTTTTGCCAATGCCAGAGAAGCGGGTATTGTTAATAATCTGGAGGTGATAGGGGTGAAAAATCTAACGGAAATAGTGGCTTATTTAAGAGGTGAATTAGATATCAAATCTACCCAAGTAGATACTCGGGATGATTTTTTTAGAAATCAAACAACGCATAATGTTGATTTTTCTGATGTTAAAGGCCAAAGCCACATAAAGCGAGCCCTTGAAATAGCTGCGGCTGGTGGACATAACGCCATTCTTATTGGTCCTCCGGGTGCGGGAAAAACGATGTTGGCGAGGCGGTTACCAACCATTTTGCCACCTTTAACGCTGGCAGAAGCTTTGGAGACGACAAAAATTCATTCCGTTGCCGGTATTTTATCCCCCGAAACAGCCCTTGTACATACCAGACCATTTCGATCGCCCCACCATACTATCAGTGATACGGCAATGACTGGAGGTACCTCCAATCCAAAGCCAGGGGAAATTTCATTGTCTCACAATGGTGTGCTTTTCTTAGATGAACTACCAGAATTTCGCAGAAGTGTGCTGGAAGTGCTTAGGCAACCCATGGAAGAAAATATGGTTACTATTTCACGCGCTAAAATTACGGTGGAATATCCCGCTGGGTTTATGCTCATTGCTTCTATGAATCCCTGCCCTTGTGGATTTTATAATCATCCTGAAAAGGAATGTGTTTGTGGTGCCGGAGCAGTAAAAAAATATTTGAATAAGATTTCAGGCCCATTAATGGATAGGATTGATTTACATGTTGAAGTTACTCCCGTATCTTATGATGAACTGGCTATTACCAAATCTCAGGCGGAAACAAGTGAAATGATTCGCGAAAGAGTTATTAGAGCCAGGGAAATTCAGCAGCTTAGATATGTCTCTACGCCTGAAATACATAATAATTCGCAAATGCCAGCTAATCAGGTGAGAAATATTTGCGTTTTAGATAGTGCGGGAAATTTACTGGTTAAAAAAGCGATGGAAAAACTCCAGTTATCGGCAAGGGCTTATGATCGAATATTGAAAGTAGCCAGAACTTTAGCAGATTTGTCAGGGGATGAAAAAATTGGTTTGGAGCACCTGGCAGAGGCCATTCATTTTAGAAGTTTAGATAGAGCAAACTGGGCGAGTCAATAGCCATTTATTATGAATGCTTTGGCGTAATTGATGTATATTACCAAAATTAAAAATTTGAAATGATTGCAAAGTATGTTAATCCGTTTACGGATTTTGGGTTTAAGAAAATATTTGGGGAAGAAGGAAGTAAGTTCTTACTGATGGATTTTTTGAATACTTTATTACCTGAAGAAAATAAGATTTCAAGCTTAACGCTGAAAAATTCAGAAAATCTACCTCGAACGGAATTAGAGCGACGGGCTATTTTTGATATTTATTGCATGAACCAAAAAGGGGAAAGATTTATTGTAGAATTACAAAAAGCAAAAGAAAATTTTTTCAAGGAGAGGACTGTTTATTATTCTACTTTCCCCATTATGGAACAAGCAGAAAAGGGTATTTGGGATTTTAATTTAAAAGCGGTTTTTTGTATTGGTATTTTAGATTTTTCTTTTGACAATAAAAAGGAAAAAGAGAATGTTGAGGAGGTGGTTCATGAAATTAAGTTAAAAAATCAGAATGGGCGGGTATTTTATGAAAAGCTTACCTACATTTATATAGAATTGCCTCATTTTATAAAAAAGGAATCTGAGTTGATAACCCAGTTAGACAGGTGGTTATATTTCATCAAAAATTTAGAAAATTTTGAAGAAATTCCTTCGATTTTTAAAACGGAAGTTTTTGAAAGTGCCTTTGAAAAAGCAGAGCTTGCCAAGTTTAAGCCAGGCGAGATGGATGCTTACGAAGGAAATTTAAAGGATTTTCGTGTTACACATAATGTAATAACAACAGCTTATAGCGATGGTGAAATAAAAGGGAGACAAGAAGGAATTTTAGATATGGCTAAAAAATTGGTTTTAAGCGGTATGGACCTAAATAAAGTGTCTGAAATTTCTGGCTTGAGTTTATCAGAATTAGAAAATCCAGGAGAAGAATGACCTAGGTTTATGATGTGCCCGGGTTTATCGAGCTCTTTTTACACTGCCTGCCATCTTTTTGTCATAGTAATGGCATAATCCATGAAGTTTTGGGCACTATCAGCATATACTTGGTTCTCTGACTGTAAGGATTCCTTATTAATATTTAAGTGCGTTTCATGCGATTCCCATAATTTAGGGCAAACAATACTTTGATTATTTGTGAAACTTATAATTTTATTAAAAATCATCATTTGTTCCAACGCCGATTGTCTGCCGCCTCTACCCGTAGAAACTCCAACAAAGGCAAATACTTTATTATTGAATAGATAAGCGTGATTTTTAGTGCCTAACTGGTGCGCCAGATTAATTAATTCTGCATTGGTTGACCAATTATATTCCGGTGCGGTAATGATAACTAATGCAGCATTATGCCATTTTTCTATGAGGTTTTTTTGGAAATCTGACAAATTTTCAGGGTCTATACTACCTCGTCCTACGTTCGGAATTTGTTCTTCTGCTAAGTCAACCACAGAAAAATGTATATCTGAAGAATGGCTATTTTGTTTGGTTAGATAGTTGGCAACCAGCAATGAATTGCTGTTTTTCCTGGAAGATCCTGATAAAATCAATATTTGCATGAACTCATTTTGGTTTTCTTAACAGTAATGCCGTAGATTTGGTTCTTTAAATTGAATTTTACTTTTGAACAAAGTTTTTGTTATGCTGCGAAGTTTTGAAGAAATAAAGAAGGCCTTGCATTCGGGCGAGTTAACGCTACCTCAATTGGTCGAAAATTATCTCGAACAAATTGAAAAAAATAAACAGCTAAATATGTATGTTGAAGTTTGGGCAGAGGAATCAATGTCCCGGGCTAAGGAACTTCAAGCGGCTTTTGACAGGGATAAAACGAGCGTTGGTTCACTTTTTGGTATGGTGGTCTCCATAAAAGACGTTATATGTTATAAAGATCATTCGGTTACCGCCGGGTCTAAAATTCTTAGTGGGTTCAAATCTTTATACTCATCTACGGCAGTTGACAGATTGTTGGTTGAGGACGCGATACTCATTGGCAGCACAAATTGCGATGAATTTGCCATGGGTTCGACCAATGAAACTTCTTATTACGGTGTGGTTAGAAATGCGGTAAATACAGATTTAGTGCCTGGTGGATCGTCAGGTGGCGCGGCTGTTTCTGTACAAACGGACACTTGTTTAGTTGCATTGGGATCTGACACGGGTGGGTCTGTCCGCCAGCCTGCTGCATTTTGTGGTATAAATGGCTTTAAGCCAACGTATGGTAGAATTTCCAGGCATGGTTTGCTGGCTTATGGATCGTCATTTGACCAAATTGGCATTTTCGCTCATAATATTAAGGATATTGCAAGGACACTTTCTATTATTGCCGGTCCCGATGAATATGATAGTACGGCATTGACATCAATACCTGAGAAGTATGAAAATCATTTGACAGAACCCAAAAAGTCTAAAATAGCGTATTTTAAAGCTGCCCTGGAACATCCCAGTTTAGACAAAACGGTTCGGGTTAGGTGTGAAAGTATGATTGAAAATTTAAAAAGTAAAGGTCATTCCGTGGAAGGCGTTGACTTTGAATATTTAGATTTTATGATTCCTGCGTATTATGTTTTGACAACGGCGGAAGCTTCTTCGAATTTATCGAGATATGATGGCATTCGATTCGGGTATAGGAGTCCTAATGCCACTAATTTGGAGGAAACCTATAAACTATCGAGAACTGAAGGCTTCGGTAGAGAAGTTAAACGTCGTATATTGCTGGGAACCTTTGTTTTAAGTTCGGGATATTATGACGCTTTTTATGGTAAAGCCCAACGGGTCAGAAGGTTAATTGTTGAAAAAACAGAGGAAATTTTTAATCAGTATGATTTTATTTTAATGCCCACCGCACCTGGGCCTGCATGGCCTATTGGAGAAAGTCTGGATGATCCCATTGCTATGTATTTGGCTGATATTTTCACTGTTCATGCAAATTTAACGGGTATTCCCGCTATTTCTATCCCCGTTCAGCCTACAGAGGAGGGTTTACCGCTGGGTATTCAGTTTTTTGCAAACAAGGAAAGGGAATCATCTTTACTGGGTTTTGTTGACTCTTTATAATTTAGTTTATATAAGTGTTTAAGATTCTTAGCCTTTCTTTGTAAATATACTTTGGTGTCCTTTCCAGCAAAGAATGGTATTTATTTTTAGCATTTTCTCGCAGGGTTGCTTCATGAGGAAACAACATAACCCATTCAAAAAATCTTTCCGCTTCTTGCTCTTGGTTGGACGGCATGTTTTCCATTTGAACAAGGATTTCAGCAGCTTGGATTTTTTCTCCGTTTGCCCGGGTATATTTTGCTTCCAATAGTCTAACATCGAACTTGAAAGCGTCGTTGGATAATTCGTTTGCAAGGTCAGAAGCCTCTGTTAAAAGTGCTTTGACTTTGTCATATTGCCCGTCAACCAATAAGACGATAGCCAGTTCAAAGAGACTATATCCTAAAACCAGTTTATTATTTATTCTTCTCGTCAGCGTTATTGCCCGCTCGTAAAAATGGATAGAACGCTCATATTCATTTTTGAAATAATAAACATCACCCAAGGTATTTAACGCTTTAGCCATACCTTTTTGGAAACCCAGCATTTCGCTAATTGTTAATGCTTTTTGTAAGTGATTTATAGCTTCCATAAACTCACCTTTAAGATTAAGTAACTGACCAATAAGGCATAATACGATAGAGGTGCCTTGTTTGTCGTCTAGTTCCTTGCATAAATCCAGGTCTTTTTCGTAGTGCGCCATTGCACGGTCAAAATCTCCTTCTTTTTCATAAATCAGGCCAACATTTCCGAGGGCAATAGCTTGTAAATGCTTGTTGCCCGTTTGGTTTGCCAGTTCAATCCCTTCATTAAAATTTATTTTTGCTGCTTCAATTTCATCTTTATCGAGGTGCACCAGACCTTTATAAATATAAATGGTTGCCAAACCAAGTTTATCGTTGTCCTCAATGCAATGCATTAATTGTTTGTTTAAAGTGTCTAACGCAAGATCATTTTTACCTAAATTCATCTGCGTGAGGGCAATTTTGGCATAAACCTGCGTGGTAGGATAATTTTTATCCTTCGGAGAGGCGAGTTTCAAGCTTTCGGTAAAGTGATAATTTGCCTCGTCATATTTTCCCATTCTAAAATAAACATTGCCCAAAAAGGCTAAGGTTGGTGCGACAAGGGAAGGGAAATTATTTTTTTGTGCGTATGCAAGGGCCTTTTTTTGAGAAATCATGGCTGCCGAATAATCCCCTTTGAAAAGTTGCGTCCGACCTATATTGTTAAATAGAATGGGGATTAATTCGCCGGAATAATCTTCATTTAGTGAGGAATAAGCCTGAAGGTATATTTTTTCTGCTCTTTCCCAATAACCGGTAATCTCTAAAATGGAGCCTTGTAGAATAAGGGCTTTAAATCGGTATGGATGGTGCTGATTTAAATTTATATTTTGCAATAATTTCTCTAAAAAACCAAGGGCATGTTCATTCAAATAATTATTTTTTGCCTGAACTGCAGCGAGATACAAAAATTCACTGGCTTTTTGGGTATGATTTGCCAGCTCGTAATGGTAGGCTAGTTCTTGTAATTTTAGTTCAATATGATCTTTAAAATGAAGTTCAATAGCCTCAGCCACGAGTAAATGAATCTGTTGAAGGGTAGCAGGCAGCTGAATATTATAAGCAGCCTCTCTAAGTAAGGCGTGTTGAAATAAAAATCGTCTTTTAGTTAAAGGTCGCCAAATATTCTCTCTAGTCCCGGCTTTAATAAGGTTTTCTATAAAACCAATTTGAGTCTGATGAATATTTGCATCGGTATGAAGTGCTTTCCACACAGTTTCTAAAATGGTCAGGTCAAATTCCCTTCCTATTACTGCCGCAACTTTGCATAATTCGCGTAGGTCAGGGTTCAAACTATCAATGCGGGTAGTTAGCAGATTTCCAATTTTTTCAGGAGTTACAATTTCACCTGTATTTAGTGTCCATTTGCCATGATAAGTTGTAAGCCAGTCTTTTTCTTTCAAAAATTCTACCATTTGCTCCAGGTAAAACGGATTTCGGTTGGTAGTTACCTCCACATAATCTAACAGAGCCTCATTAGCCTCATTCCCAAGAATTATTTCGGTAAATTGAGCACAGGTTTTTCTGGTGAAATTTTCAAGATGTATAAAAACGCCAACCTGTGAAGAGGAATTAGTAGGTAAAAATGTTTTTATCTCCGTTGACGCCTCGGTTCGGGATGTAACTACGAGCATGATTGGAAAGGTGGATAATTGCTTACAAAGAGAAACAAGTAACTCTTTTGAAGAAGGATCCAGCCAATGGGAATCTTCAATTTGTAATAAAAGAGGGTGTAACAGAGATTCTGCTAAAATAAGAGAAATAATGCCATCTTTTGCCATTTGATACCTGCTTTGAGGGGCCAGGTCATCCCAATCGGGCGTAGAAAGGCTTAGACCTAACAGAAATCGAAAGGCATTATCGGAATGGTTTAGTTTTTTTATCAAATCTTTGGCAACTACAGACGAAAAACCCTCTACGATGGAAATGGCATGTAACTTATTAATCAGTGATTTAAATTGTCTCTGATATTGATAATGACGATTGGAAAGACCTCTGATGTTTTGACTAAAGTAATGCCTTAAAAGATGAATAAATGGATTGAATGGTTTTTTTATTACGGCATCACAAGGACAGAAAAACCAATTTGCCTTGCCATTTCTTATGGTTTCTTCTCTTAAACTGCCTACAAGACGACTCTTACCTACCCCTGGATCGCCGGAAATAATAATAATCTGACCAGTTTTGGTCGATAAAAGTTTGTTGAATTCAGTTTGGAGGACCTGCATTTCATGATCTCTTCCTACCAGTGGGTACAGAAATTTTTGAAATCCTTCAGGTTTTTGATTTTTTAAAAGAAATGTTTCTACGGGTTCAAGCATTCCCTTATAACTGATTTCACCTGCTATTTCAAATAGGAAAAAGTCCGATTGTGCTATTTGCCTGTCTGTTCTTATTTCTCCCCATTGAGCCTGATTAATCATTCTTGCGGCAAGATTCACAAAATTTCCTACCACACTATATTGTTGCATTTCTTTACCGCCAATAAATCCAGTATAGCCTGTTCCGCTGGTCACGGCAGCTTTCATTTTTATTCCAAATGGCGCATACATTTCTCTTAAGTCACGAAAAAGACTGTGAATACAATTTAATGCTCGTTCCAGCTGGTTTTCAAAAGCGAGGGGAACACCGAAAAAGGTAATTAACCAGGGAATTTCCTCACTGAAATCAAATTCTTTGCAGTAGCCCCCATATTCATTGATATGTTTGACCATCTGACTAAGGAAATCTGAAAAAATTTGTTTATCCCCAGAGGGAGTAAAGCCAATGAAAATAGCAATACAGGACCTAAACTCTCCTGAAGGAATATGTCGGGAAAAAACAGGAGATAGAAAGGGAGAATTATCAGAAACAGGAAGCGATATACTTTTTTTAGTCTTTATTAATCCCTCCTTTAATTTGATTTTTTTTAATTCTGACGACTTCCAGGTATAAAAATTTTCTTCAATGGACTCAGAATGAAGATCAATGGTTTCAAAACAATCGCGTACGCTGGAGGTAAAAACGATGCCCTCTTCTTGAAATCTTGCTTTTTGTTGACAAATAGCACTATTTCTGAGAACTTCACCACTAAAATAGTAGGAATAGGGTTCCTTTCCTACAATTCCCCAGGTAAGTATTCCCACGTCTAAACCAATCTTGACACTTACAGGAAGTGACCTGTTTTTTGCGTTTTTTGTCCTAAAATGAGCGTGAACTTTTTTAACAGCCACGGTGAAAACATATATATCAGTGGATGATTTTGGGAAAATGGCAAAAAATGCATCTCCCGCGAAATGAGGAATAAAGCCTCCGTGCTGATAGACAATATCTACCAAAGGAGAGAAAACATCATTTAATAAATCTGAAACCTCCTCCGCCCCTGCACCCGCATCTTGCAAAAGGGAAGCCGTTAGAGGGGTAAATCCCGTGAGATCAATGTACATGATCCAGGAATCCAAATCTCCATGGAATCTTTCTTTTTTAAATACGTCAAGTATAAAGTCGGGTACAATAATGCTCACAATATTATTATTGATGCAAAAGTAATGATTTTATTTACTTGTAACCTTTCTAAGGTCTTATTACCTTTTATTTTAACCATTGGTCGATTAAGTGCATCTGAAAAATATTTTTTGTAGTCTTTTGTGGCATTATTTAAAAATGCTAAAAACGGCTTATGCTCCGACTTCATTGTTATTTATTTTTAATTTGCTCCACTTTTTTAGTAGCTCAAAACAACGACCCGATATCCAAAAAAATATTGGAAGCTAAACGGATAGAGGGAAAAATGGTAATGGATGGAAAACTAGATGAAAACGAATGGCAATCGGCTGTCGCTGCCGATAGTTTCGTTACTTTTCAGCCCGTTCCTGGTTTGAAAGCGTCAGAAGATGGACAAATACGTGTTTTATATGATAATGAAGGATTTTATATTGGTGCATTTCTCGCTGACAGTGATCCTGTATCTATTCCAAAACAATTATCACAACGAGATGAAATTCAAAATTCTGATTGGTTTGCCGTTATTTTAGATACTTACAAGGATGGGAACAATGGTCTTGGTTTTATCGTATCAGCAAGTGGTGTTCAGCTTGATGTAAAATATTCCGTTTACGGCGAAGATAGCGGTTGGGATGCTGTTTGGGAAAGTGCGGTATCTTTTACTGACAAAGGTTGGATTGTTGAAATGAAAATTCCCTATTCGGCCATCAGGTTTCCCAAACAGGAAAATCAGGAATGGCATATTAACTTCCTAAGGCTTTATCAAAGGAAACAGGAAAAATCATCCTGGAGTACAATTAATCCGCTAATTTCTGGTTTCCTCAATCAATCAGGTATTTTAACTGGGATAAAAAATATTTCTTCGCCAATACGTTTGCAGGCTACACCCTTTTTTGCGGTTTACGGACAACAATTTACAGATAAGGCGGCAGCTCAAAAAAATGTCTATGGTTCTTCATTTAGCGGAGGTATGGACATTAAATACGGTATCAATGACGCTTTTACCTTAGATATGACGTTGATTCCTGATTTTGGGGAGGCACAATCAGATAATCAAGTGCTCAATCTGACCCCTTTTGAAGTTAGATTTGATGAAAACAGACAGTTTTTTACAGAAGGAACCGAGTTATTCAACAAAGGGAATATTTTTTACTCTCGCCGAATTGGAGGTACCCCTTTAAATTACGGCAAAGCTTATCAGGGTTTGTTGCCAGGTGAGAAAGTGATTAACAATCCTCAAAGAGGGAAAATCGTGAATGCAACAAAAGTTTCAGGCCGAACCCCTTCTGGATTGGGAATGGGCTTGTTTAATGCTACGTCCTTGAAATCTTATGCTACTATTCAAAGGGAAAATGGGGAGGAAAGAAATGTAGAAACGGATCCATTGACAAATTATAATATTTTTGTGTTAGACCAGAATTTAAAAAATAACTCCTATCTAAGTTTTATAAATACCACTGTTTATCGTTTTGGTGAAGACTATGATGCGAATGTCTCTGCCATGGAATTTGACCTGAGGACAAAAGATAATGCCTATTCATTTAGTGGGAATGGGGCGCTTTCTCAAAAGTACTTCATAGGAAAATCAGATTTCGGGCATACCTACGCTTTTAAATTAGCAAAAAATGGAGGAGCATTTACCTTTGATATCAATTACAACGAAGAGAGCAATACATACGACCCTAAAGACCTTGGATTTTTATTTAATAATAATGAGAGAAGCCTTCAAGGGGAGTTGAACTATAAAGTATTGAAGCCCTGGGGTATATTTAACAGGTATGGTGCTGGCGCCGAATGGCGATATATGAGATTATATAAACCTTTTGTTTTCAATGATGCAGGTGGCGATGTATATGTTTGGGGACAAACGAAGAAATTCTGGGAAATGAATGCGTGGGTTTCTATGGAACCCTGGGCAACCTTCGATTATTTTGAACCCAGAACCGTTGGGCGTTTCTATCGTTATCCAACCAACCGAGGTGTGGGTATTTTTCTTTCCACTGATAGTCGAAAGGAGGTTTTATTGACAACAAATTTAAGGTATAGATATTTTGATGAAGAAGATAGAAGCACTTTCAGATTTTCAATAGGTCCTCGTTGGAGAGTGAGTGATCAATTCAATTTTTCATTTAACACCGCAGTTAATTTCTTTTCAAATGATGTGGGTTTCGTAAATAAGGTATCGAAAAATGCGGATGAGAAGGATATCATTTTTGGAATAAGGGATATTTCCACGGTGGAAAACTCTTTGTTTGCCGCTTATAATTTTACACCAACCATGTCATTGACCTTCCGAATGAGGCATTATTGGTCCAAAGTAGCTTATGATAATTTTGCTATGCTAAATCTAAATGGAACCTTAGCTCCAACAGATTATAAGGGTAATCATAATGCCAATTTCAATGCTTTCAATATTGATATGATCTACAGATGGCGGTTTGCACCTGGCAGTGATCTTTACGTTGTTTGGAAAAATAGTATTTTGGAAAATCAACAAAGGACGGATCTTGATTATTGGTCAAATCTGGATGGATTATTTGAAAACCCACAAAGAAATATTATTTCACTGAAAATGATTTATTTCTTAGATTATAATAGTATTTTCAGCCATAATTCATAAGTGGCATGGAGATTTTTCATATTGATGAAGATATTAGAAAGTCAGATACACTGCCTTCATCTTTTTATAGAGAAAGGGAGTGGTTTGAGCGATCCATATCTGAAATTTGGGAAAAATGTTGGATTTTTATAGGGGATAATACAGATCAGGCTCCAGTTGGCACTTTAACGCCAATGGTCTTATTACCAGATGTTTTAAATGAACCTGTTGTCCTTTCCACAGATACTGATGGAGAGGTATATTGTCTATCGAACGTTTGTACACATAGGGGTAAATTGGTAGTTTCTACCTCTTGTTCCGGACAGCGGATACTTCGTTGTGGTTATCACGGACGGTGTTTCAGACTGAATGGGACATTTAAAAGTATGCCTGAATTTGACCAGACAGAAAATTTCCCAACGGAAAGGGATCATTTGAAACAACTGCCGCTGGCCACTTTTTTCCCTTTGTATTTCACCTCCATTGATCCCCTTGCTTCATTTGCCAGTTTTATTCAACCCATGTTGGATAGAGTTTCATTTTTACCATTACATACCCTCACCTTTAATCCTGATGCTTCCAGAGATTTCGATGTAAGGGCGCATTGGGCGTTATATGTTGACAATTATCTGGAAGGTTTTCATATTCCGTTTGTACATCCGGCGTTGAATCAAGCCATAGAATTTGAAAAATATGAATATCATTTATTTGAATGGGGTAATTTACAAATAGGTGTTGCTGCCGACGATGAACCATATTTTAATACGCCAAAAGGTCATGTGGACGAGGGCAAGAAAATATATGCCTATTATTTTTGGATTTTCCCCAATTTGATGTTCAATTTTTACCCCTGGGGTTTATCCTTAAATATTGTGGAACCCAAAGGACATAAAATGACGGTGGTGAAATTCCGCTCATATTATTTTGAGGGAACCTCATTTGATAGAGAAAAAAACCAGTTAGATGTCACTGAATTAGAAGACGAAGAGGTGGTCGAATCTGTTCAAATGGGAATGCAGGGCCGATTTTATAGCAGGGGAAGGTATTCTGTTAACATGGAAATAAACGTTCATCACTTTCATCGCATACTTTCCAACCAATTTAATAAGCAAAAAGACTAAAATATAGTATTTTGTTTATAAGTTTCATTAATCTGCTGTTAATTAAAGTACATTTTAATTAACTTGCACTTTTATTTTTAGCTATTGAAAAAATATAAGGCTCAGATGCAAAGAATTCTATTTATCTCTTTTATTCTACTTTGTTTATCGGTTGTTTTTCTTCAGGCTCAAACCTCATTAGGTGGGAAGGTAATCGATGAAGAGTCAAAAGAGCCCATCTCTTTCGGCACTATTGCTCTATTTAAAAATGGGGTTTTAGTCACTGGAACGGAGACAGATGTAGAGGGATATTTTAATTTCCCCGACATGGATCCAGGTCTTTATGATGTTGAGGCCAGTTACTTAGGCTATACCTCCAGAAGGATTACAGGAGTAAAAGTTTTGGCCGGAAAGTCAACGAAGCTAGATATTCAACTGAGTTCTGATGGAGGGGTTGTGTTACAGGAAATCACGATAGTTGAATATAAGGTGCCATTGATTGAGCAAGATAATACTACATCTGGTTCGGTTATAACGAGCGATCAAATACGGTCATTACCTACGAGAAATATTAATGCTTTAGCTGCTACAACAGCAGGTTTAGCCGCTGCCGATGAGGGGAAAGCGATAACTATCAGGGGTTCTCGTTCCGATGCTACAAACTACTACATTGACGGTATCAGAATTCAGGGTAACCTCATTCCGGAATCGGAAATAGATCAGCTTCAGGTAATTACGGGGGGGATTGAAGCGCAATATGGCGATGTGACCGGAGGAATTATCTCCATCACAACAAAGGGTCCGTCAAATAAATTTAGCGGGGGAGTAGAAGTTGAATCATCAAAATATCTTGATCCGTACAGTAATAGTTTAATAGGTGTAAACCTGAGTGGACCCATTTTGAAAAATAAAAAGGGTCAATCTATTTTGGGTTATCGTTTCTCGGGAAGATATACTCACCAATACGAAGATAATCCACCAGCTACTTCTATTTTCAGAGTTAAAGAGGACAAATTAGCTGAATTGGAAGCTAATCCAGTAACCGCATTGGGGTCAAGTTTCATCATAAGCGCAGATAACCTGCTTGCCGATGATGTTGATATTTTGAAAGCCAGAAATAACGAAACGAATGAAAGGCTTGATCTGACAGGTAAAATTGATGCGAGATTAGGTGAATCTATTGATATGACGCTTACCGGAGCACTTACCGATGCTAAAAATCAATTTACGCCAGGTGGTTGGGGCGTTCTGAACAGTAAAAATAATCCGTTCAGTTTAGGAAGAACGTATCGAGCAAATTTTAGATTAAGACAAAGATTTGGGGCAAACGGAGGCGACGGTAATGAAAAAGGGGCTATTCAAAATGCTTCTTATACCTTACAGGGAGGTTACGAAAAAACAACAGGGGAACAAGCTGACCAACGACATGGGTTTAATTATTTTGATTATGGGTATGTGGGGAAATTTGATTTGGAATGGGTACCTACTTTTGCTCTGGCATTTGATCCGGCCACTCAAGGTGTAGCCATGCAACATACAGATTACAGACAGGTACTTAGAAAATATACCCCGGGAAAGCAAAACCCAGTTCTTTCAAATTATAATAACGCGCTCGACCTTAATCAAGGAGAGGGAATTAATCCACAAGTTGGGAAATATATATTATCTAATTTTTTCAATAGTCAAAATTTACTTTCCCTGGGAAATTTTATAGCCCCCAACGGATTTATATCCCCTGTTTATAACAACTCATGGGGTTTTCACACCAACGTTGGCTGGGTATACAATACAGCGGGGAGATCCACAAACGATGTATATTCATTCAATGCCAGAACTAATTTTGACTGGGTTCCAGGTAGTTCGAAAAATGGTAGACACAATATACAAGTAGGGTTTATTTATGAAGAGCGTTTAAATAGGAGTTATACTGTTATCCCTAGAGGCCTTTGGGATATCGCCAGACAGCAGGCAAATAATCATATTCAAGGTATTGCGCCTAATGCAGATACTATAGGTTATATTGATTTACCCAATTTCCCAAAAACACCTCTTCGCGCTTTATCTATTGTGAATAGTGAGGATAACAAGTTTTACAAATCTATCAGAGAAGAATTAGGTTTACCCCTTACTACTTTTGTCAATGTAGATGGGTTGGATCCCGATCAATTGAGGTTAGATATGTTTTCGGCAAAAGAATTAAATGATCAAAACGCAATAAGTTATTTTGGCCATGATTATTTAGGTCGCCCATTTGATGGTACGTTTGAGGATTTTTTTTCAACGGTTGACGAAAATGGAGTAAGAACTTTTCCCGTAGCTCCAAACAGGCCCATTTACTCTGCAGCCTATATTCAGGATAAATTTACGTTCAGAGATATTATCTTCAGGTTAGGCGTACGTATGGATAGGTATGACGCTAATACCAGGGTATTAAAAGACCCATATTCGTTGTATGACATTATGGAGGCCTCAGAATTTCATAACCTTCCGGAAACAAAATCTAAAAAACCAGGTAGTATTGGTGATGATTATAAAGTTTATCTCAATGATAGTGGAACAGACGTATTGGCATATCGGGATGGCGACCTATGGTATAGGTCAAATGGTAATCCTGTCAATAGTCCGATAGATATCTTTTCTGGAGGATTAGTGTTTCCAAAATACAAGGATCCCCGGGCACAAAGTATAAATAACTACATCAAAGATAGGGCATTTGACCCCTCTGTTTCTTTCAAGGATTATGAAGTTCAGGTGAATTTTATGCCTCGACTGGCCTTTTCTTTTCCTATTTCTGATGATGCTAACTTCTTTGCACATTACGATGTACTTATTCAGCGGCCGCCTTCAAATACTTTGGCCACAGCGTTAGATTATTTTTACTTCACTGATTTTCCGTCGGTTATTCGAAATAATCCAGATCTAAGGCCGGAGAGAACAATAGATTATGAAGTAGGATTTCAACAAAAGTTATCAGCAACTTCAAAGTTAAAAATCGCTGCATATTATAAGGAATTAAGAGATATGATTCAGCAAAGGACTTATTTCCCGGTGCCCATAGTTAACCAATATACGACTTACGGAAATTTGGATTTTGGCACTGTTAAGGGTTTCTCTTTTGAATATGAAATGCGCAGAACAGGGAACCTTTCTTTAGTTACCAATTATACCCTTCAGTTTGCTGATGGTACAGGTTCTGATGCTAATTCACAGAGAGGTTTAACGAGCAGAGGCAATCTTCGGACCTTGTTTCCCTTAAATTTTGATGAAAGACATCGGGTAAATATGAATTTAGATTACCGATTCGGGTCAGGGAAATTTTACAATGGTCCTAATCTTTTTGGTTCGGATATCCTTGCCAACGCAGGTCTAAGTTTACAAGCCATTGCTGTTTCTGGTCGTCCTTACACGGCAACAATCACCCCTCTTGAATTAGGTGGGGCTCAAACGGCTGGTTCAATTAATGGATCTCGCAAACCATGGAACTATACGATTAATTTGCGAGTGGATAAAGTAGTACAAGTAAGTAAAGGTTTAAGCATGAATATTTATTGCAGGGTGTCAAATCTGCTTAATCAACAAAATATTTTAAATGTATATTCCTCCACAGGATCTCCAAAGGATGACGGATTTCTTGCTTCCTCGAATGGTCAGGACAAGTTACTAAACATAGTAAATTCAAATAGGGTGGTTGACGCTTATCTGGCGTCTTACCAGTGGGCTTTGTTAAATCCTGGGTTATTTAGCTTACCGAGAAGGATTTTTGCTGGTGTGATTATGGATTTTTAAATTGAAATTATGATTAGGATGGTATATAAAAGGTTAATTAGCATCGTTTCTTTTAGCATTTTAATGGGGGTTATTTTATCTCCTATTTTAATGACTGCCAGAAATAATCCTTTGTTAAAAGAGAGAAGAGGCAATACGACAGTAAAACTGCGATTTGCTGAAAATTGCAATAATGCAGTAGCTCAGATTGATCAGGCTATAAATAATGTAAGAGCACGATTAACTACCGGAGGGGATGTTTGGTGGGACAGTAATGATGGCCGCTACATTGTGCCTAAAGTACCCGCTGGTCTTCCTGAAGTTTCTTCTATTTTTGCCGGAGCTGTATGGTTGGGTGGCGTTGATCCCGCTGGTAATTTAAAGTTAGCTGCTCAAACGTATGGTCGTAGTTCAGGTGATTTTGACTTCTGGCCGGGTCCTCTTAATCCTGAAACAGGAAAAACGAATCAAGCGATATGTTCGCGTTGGGATCGTTTTTTCTCTGTTAAAGGAGAAAATATTAGAGAGCACATCAGAAAGTTTCAACTGGCGGAGAAAAGTGGGGTAGCTTATAATCCTGATGATATTCCCAGAGATATAAAAGGCTGGCCCGCTCGGGGGAATGAATTCTTCTTCGATATTCATAATTTTGAATTACCTAATACCTCACAAGGGCTTGCCGCATTTTGGGATCAGGATGGAGATGGCTTATATAATCCTGACAGAGGTGATTTTCCAGTTATTGAAATAAGGGGTTGTGTATCAAAACCGCAATTTCCTGATGAAATGATTTTCTGGGTCTATAATGACGCAGGTAATATCCACTCAGAATCGAGGGGAGATCCTATTCAGATGGAAGTACAGGTGCAAGCCTTCTCTTATGCTACCAATGACGAAATAAATGATATGACTTTTCAACGGTATAAACTCATTAACCGTGCGGTTGAAAGTATTGATTCCATGTTTTTTGCTATGTGGGTCGATGCTGACTTAGGCTGTTTTACAGATGATTATGTCGGAAGTGATGTTTCCAGAAGTCTTGGTTATATGTATAATGAAGATGCTTTAGATGGTCAAACGGGTTGTGCTTGTCCACAAGGAGTCAATACCTATTGTGACGAAGTTCCTATTTTGGGGGTAGATTATTTTAGAGGTCCTTTGGATGAAAATGGGGAGGAAATTGGTATGTCTTCTTTTACTTATTATAATAATGGAGGTGTTGGCAGTCCTGCTCCTGGTACCACTGATCCCGCTACCGCACAAGAGTACTATAACTATTTATCAGGTTCCTGGCGTGACGGAAGTCCTTTCACTTTTGGAGATGATGCTTATCAAGATGGCGCTAAGGTAAAATACGCTTTTTCTGATGCACCAAATGATTCGAGGGGTTGGTCAATGTGTACTTCAAATCTTCCATTTGGAGATCGTCGTACCATTCAGGCTTCAGGTCCTTTCCGTTTAGATCCTGGTGCTGTTAATGAGCTTATCATTGGAGTTGTTTGGGTAGCAGATCAAACTTATCCTTGTCCTGATATCTCAAAATTGCTCGAAGCAGATGATATCGCTCAGGCATTATTTGATAATTGTTTTGAATTAACAGACGGACCTGATGCTCCGGATATTGATTTTATAGAGTTGGATAGAGAAATTATTGCTGTATTTACAAATGATAGTATCACTTCTAATAATGCTTTCGAGGGTTATGCACAGCGTGGTTTGCAAATTCCAGCAGGTGCAAAGGATAGTTTATATAAATTTGAAGGATATAAACTATACCAATTAGCTAATTCTTCTGTAACCATTGCAGATTTAGAAAATCCTGATAAATCCAGGTTGATTTTTCAAGTGGATTTAAAAAATGAGGTGAATAGGATTTTCAATTGGAAAACCATTGATAATCCGACCGGTGAGGAGTATTATGTTCCCGAATTAAAGGTTGAAGGTGGAAATAATGGTATTCAACATACTTTTAAGATTAAGGAGGATCAATTTTCAGAAGGTGATCGCAGACTAATAAATCATAAGAAATATTATTTCGTAGCGGTTGCCTACGCGCATAATAATTATAGAGTTTTTGATCCCAAGGCAGTTTTGGGACAAAGAAAGCCTTATTTGGAGGGGAGAAGAAATATTGGAGACGGTAGAAATCCATTTTATACGGTATTACCTCATCCAACCACTGATAAAATATTAAATGCCAATTATGGTGAGGGAACGGTTATTACCCGTGTTTCAGGAGCTGGAACAGGGGCTAATTTTCTTGATATTTCTGACGCAACCAGGTCTGCTATATTGGGTACTTCTTTCAATGGACAGATAACTTATCTTCCTGGAAGAGCACCCATTCAAGTGAAAATTTTTAATCCTTTGGAAGTAAAGGATGGACAATTTGAACTCAAGTTTAAGGACAATAATCCTGCTAATGGTGTTTTAGAATCACCTGTTACCTGGGAGTTAAGAAATCTTAGAGATCCAAATAGTCCGGTTATCAGATCTGAAAGGCCTATTGAGCAGCTAAATGAACAAATCATCAGAGCTTTTGGTTTTTCCATCACAATAGGTCAGGTTTCAGAACCAGGGAGTTTAAAAGATGCCAAAAATGGGGCAATTGGTATAGAAGTTACTTACAAAGATAAAAATGGCGCACAATGGTTAGGATTTATCAATGACGGATTTAGTGCAGGTCCCACGAACTTTGACGCAACCGTTTTCGATTATATTTCAACCGGTGACGGGCAAGTTGATGCGGTATTAGATCCAACCCAAGCTTTTTCAAAAATGGGTGCCGGTCAGTTTACTCCTTATTTCCTTGCCGATTGGAGAGTAAAAGGGGAGAGAGATCCTGCTTATATTTCACCCGCTATTTCTGACAACAGTGCTAGTTCCATTCTTAGAACACGAATGAAATTAGCTGATTTAAATAATGTAGATATTGTTTTCACAAAAGATAAGAGTCTTTGGAGTAAGTGTGTTATCATTGAGTCAGCTAACAGATTTTATCGTACCCAAGGGTTTAATACAGAAGGGAATCGCAGACACTTTGATTTAAGGGCCAGGCCTGGAGTAACAAAAGATGATACAAATAGTGATGGTTTACCTGATCCAAATACAGCTGATTTAACAGAAGGATTTGGATGGTTCCCGGGTTATGCCATTGACGTGGAAACGGGTAGACGATTAAATATTTTCTTTGGGGAAAACTCTGTTTATAATGGTACCGTATTGGAAAACTATAAATTGGGTGCCGACATGATGTTTAACCCTGATAATCTGGTTCGTTTAGCAGGGGTAAGTAACGGAAATCTTGGATTCTATCCTGTTGGTGGACAGCACTTTGTTTATGTTACGAAACAAACGTATGATGAATGCAGAGCTATTAGAAATTCATTGAGAAATGCAGCGCCTGTCGCTAAGATACTAGCTTTACAAGAGATTACCTGGTCTGGTTTAATTTTCAATCAATCTACAACCCCGTTTCTTTCTTACAAAGATGGTTTGATTCCAAATGACGCTGTAGTAAAAATTCGTGTTAATAATCCTTATTCCATTGCGGGAAATGAAAATAACGGCCATCCTGTTTATCGCTTTCAATTTGACAAGAAGGAAGCAGAAAAGCGGGATGCAAGTAATTACAATGCTGCTTTAGATGCAATAAACGTAGTTCCTAATCCATATTACGGATTCTCCGACTATGAGGTTTCCCAATTTACTACGACCATTAAGTTTACTAATCTACCAGCCAATTGTACGGTTACTATTTATTCTTTGGATGGTAAATTTATCAGGCAATATAAACGGGATGAAGTGGGAGCGGTTCCACGAGGCAATAACCGAGCTATTACAAATAATCAAATTACGCCAGATTTGGAATGGGATCTAAGAAATAACCGGGGAATTCCTGTCGCAAGTGGTGTTTATTTGATGAATATTGACGCGGGCGAATTGGGATCTAAAACGATAAAGTGGTTTGGCATTAACAGAAAATTTGATCCTTCAGGATTGTAAACAATGAATAATTTAATGAAATGAGGATTAAGGTTTTTTTTATTATTGGTACTTTAACTTTTCTATCCCATCCTTTTTTAAAGGCTGGGAATCCCGACAGGCAGGGGGAAGCAGGTGCCTATGAGCTATTATTAAATCCCTGGGCAAGAAGTTCAGGTTTATTTCATATTAATACGGCTTCAGTCAGAGGAGTTGAAGCTATGAGAATTAATATTGCTGGTTTACCGCGTATAAATAGTCTGGAAATCAATCTTTCGGGTGCTAATTACTTACAAGGTACGGGCATTCGAATGAATGCTTTCGGAATTTCCCGAAAGTTGAAAAATGGTGCTGCGTTAGGCCTTAGTCTTACTTCGCTGAATTTTGGTGAAAACAAAGTGACAACAGAAGATCAACCGGAGGGAACAGGAGCGAATTTTTCTCCTAATTTCTTTAATATAGCGTTGGGGTATGCATATACTTTTGAAAATAAGGTGTCAGTTGGTATTTTGATGAGAGGTATCTCGGAGTCCCTTTCTAATGTAAGCGCCTTTGGTTTAGCTATTGATGCTGGGGTTCAGTATGTAACAGGTGATAAAGAAGAATTCAAATTCGGAATTAGTCTGAGTAATGTTGGTTCAAGGATGGTTTTTAATGGAGAAGGTCTCTCTTTTCAGGGAAACACCCCCAATAAAGCTGGTTATCAACTTACGTTTGATCAACGCGCAGCAGGTTTTGAGTTGCCGTCCATGTTAAATATTGGATTGTCCTACGATATACTTCTTGGCGAACCTCATAGGATTAGTTTGATTGGCAATTTTACTTCTAATTCTTTCAGCAGAGACCAGATAGGGGCGGGTATTGAGTATGCTCTTTGGGATTCCTTTATGTTAAGAGGAGCTTATAAATATGATCTTGGTGCTTCTACGTTAGAAGAAAGACCTGTAAATACTGGCTTGAGTGCGGGAGGAAGTATTGATTTCCCTTTATCTAAAGGGTCTAAAAATAAGATTGCCTTGGACTATGCCTATCAGGCTACCCGGGTTTGGACAGGTACGCATAATGTTTCCCTACGATTTAATTTCTAGGTATTTTTTTATATTGGTGATATTTAATTAGGCATTTATTCTTGAAAATGTAAGAATTTTGACCTATATTTGTTAAAATAATGATTAAAAACGATTTGGGATTTTTCTCATGTCGTTTTTGTTTTTTAAAGTCTATCACCCTAATCATTCCAAAAAGCTCAAAAAATTAATGTTATGTCTGGTATCAATTACCTGACCCGAGAGGGTTTTGAACGACTAAATAGTGAATTAGAAGATATGAAATCGCGAGGTAGATCGGAAGCTGCTAAAGCTATTGCCGAAGCGCGGGAGAAAGGAGATTTATCTGAAAATGCAGAATATGACGCGGCAAAGGAGGCGCAGGGAATGTTGGAACTAAGAATTAACGACTTAGAAAAACAACTTGCAAATGCCAGAGTAATGGAAATCAGCGATGTAGATATTTCTAAAGTTACTGTTCTTTCTAAGGTAACTATTAAGAATAAGGCTAATAATGCCACAATCACTTATCAAATAGTTTCAGAATCAGAATCTGATCTTAAAGCTAAACGTATTTCGATTAGTTCGCCCATGGGTAAAGGCTTATTAGGAAAGAAAATTGGGGATGTAGCTCACGTGGAGACACCTAATGGTAAATTAGAGTTTGTTATTGAAAATATTTCAATCTAGCCCAGGTATGCCAAGTATTTTTTCACGTATTATAAATGGAGAAATTCCGGCATGGAAAGTAGCAGAATCGGAGCATTTCCTGGCGTTTCTTGACGTGAATCCGCTAGCGAAAGGACATACCTTAATCGTTCCAAAAGTAGAGACAGATTATTTTTTTGATCTATCGGACGAGGAAATATCGGGTATCATGTTATTTTCAAAAAAGGTTGCTTCAGCCTTGAGCAGCACGCTGCCATGTCTTAGGATAGGAATGAGTGTCATCGGTTTGGAAGTACCCCATGCACATGTACATTTAGTTCCACTAAACAATATGGGGGATATTAATTTTAGTAACTCAAGGCTAAATCTTTCGGCAGAAGAAATGGAAGCAATAGCTGCTTCCATTCGTTCCGCTTACGATAAATTATAAAGTTTATTTGGCAACCCAACCTCCATCAACGGGGATGGCCGCTCCAGTAACGAAAGATCCTCCTTTGCCACAAAGCCATAGAACTGCATCAGCGATTTCTTCGGGTTCTCCTAATCTTCCAACAGGTTGTACCTTAGCAAATTGCGCCTCGATAGCTTTATCCTTTCCTGTAAATCTGTCAATCATTGGCGTTCTAACCACACCTGGACAAATGGCATTGATCCTTATTCCTTTTGTTGCATAGTCCAGTGCTGCATTTTTAGTTAATCCTACGATAGCGTGTTTTGAAGCCACATAAGCTGGTATACCTTCGAAACCAACCAATCCGGCGACAGAAGCAATATTGACAATAACACCTGCACCTTGTTTTAACATCATTGGAATTTCACCTTTCATGCATAAAAAAGTACCTGTCAAATTTACGTTGAGTACATGGTGCCAATTTTCTAAGGTACAGGAATCAATGGGACTACTAATGCCTTCAATGCCAGCATTATTTATGGCGAAATCAAGCCTTCCATAGTTTGTTTCTATGGTTTCCATTAAATGGTTTACCCGTTCCACCTTCGAAACATCGCATTGTATAAAAATACCAGTACCTCCATTTTTCTTTATTAAATCTAAGGTTTCAGAACCGTCTTCCCAATCGGCAATCACTACTGTGGCACCTTGAGCGGCAAATGCCAATGCGGTAGCCCGGCCAATACCAAAGCTTCCTCCGGTTACCAGTGCTACTTTTTTGTTAAATGAATTTTCCATGTTATTAAATTATTTATGAATGAAATGTAAAGTTTATCCGTTTATTTTAACCTGTCTGGATTGTCAGCTAAAAATTTTTCCCAGGTAGCTTTACTCTTTTTTACCGGCGTCTTCTTTGTGGATGTGCTTATTTTTCCATTTTGATAAAAATGGCACAC
>JBMLQR010000116.1:0-3176 GCA_049241465.1 Saprospiraceae bacterium
TCTAATCATCTCATGAATTTGAAGAATGGTATCTTTTTTCCAATCTGAGGTTACCGAAAAAAGTAAATCTTTCCTTCCTTTTTTACCATTTGGAAAATAAAATACTTTTTGACCTACCTCCAACGTAACTCCGCTATCTGATAAGGGAGATAAATTGGGGTTCATTACACCTGGTATTTGTAAAGGTATTGATTTTAGAGAACCATTATGAAAGGTCATGGGGATGGCCTGAGCGTTTCCATTCGCCAGAAAAAATAGGTTGGAAAGGATAAATAGGGTAAAATACCGGAGATTCATAGGTTATTTTTTATGGCTAACAATAGATTTTCTGAATAGTTGCCATTTTAATAAAAGGATGTTTTAATGCCTTATGTGATTCATATTACTTTAACTTCTAATCCTTTTTTTGATCTTTATATAAAAATGAAAAATATGTTCCTACATTTTAATTTCCTGAGTCATTGGAGTAAGGTTTTTTCAATGGCCTTTTTTATGATTACCCTCATTTCCTGTAATTCTTCCCTAAATAAAGGAAAAGATAGTCAGAATGGAATCCCCATTTCTCTGGCAGAAAATATAGTTGGCATAAGTCAGCAAACCCTGGTAAAAACAGTTTCCCAGAAAATTTCGGAGCGTGGAGCACCTCATGCCATTACTTTTTGCAATGAAAACGCCCTTCCTTTGCTGGACAGTATCTCAACTATTCATGGTGTTTCTATCACCCGCGTTTCAGAGAAATATAGAAATCCGATGAATAAACCATCGAAACAAGACATGGTCGTTTTAAAGGCGCTGGCAAAGGGGAATATTAAGTATTATCAAAATAAAAATGCCTCTATTTATTACGCACCCATTCGTATAGGTATGCCTACCTGTTTGAAATGTCATGGGGAAGCGAAAGATATAGACGCTCCTACGCTCAGTAAAATTAAAGAATTGTATCCTTCCGATAAGGCGATCGATTATAAAATAGGTGAATTCAGAGGTGCCTGGAAGGTTTCTTTAGCAAAAAAATAAAAAGTTGGATTTAGGTTTTTATTTTTAACTTGTAGTACTTAAACCTAAATCCTATTTATTATGACCATTTTTTTTCGCAAAAGTGCTTTTTTTCTTTTATTGCTTGGTTTCATTTCTTGCTTGAATGTTAAAAATCTGGACATTATCAAGCTAGATAATGGATTTATCAGTCAAAAAACGAAGCAAGTTTTAGATAAATCTTCCATTCAATTGGCTGATGGCCTCAAAATGGATTTATGGGCATCCGATTCCCTTTCTCCCGATCCGGTTTCCCTTGAAATTGACAACCTGGGTCGGGCTTATATCACCCGTGCCGTTCGTCAGAAAAATTCTGAATTCGATATTCGGGGTCATAGAGACTGGATGACGGCATCCATTAGCTTGCAATCTGTCGAAGATCGACGTGCTTTTTTGAGAAAAACATTTGCCCCTGAAAATTCTGAAAAAAATAAATGGCTGAAGGATTTAAATGAGGATGGAAGCCATGATTGGAAAGATTTAACCGTCGAAAAAGATGAAATTTGGCGGGTCGAAGACAAAGATGGCGATGGTGTCGCTGAAACATCTACAAAGGTTTTCGTCGGTCCAAGTGAGGAAATTACTGATGTTGCAGGTGGTGTCCTCGTCAGAGAGGATGATGCATTTTGGTGCACTGGTCCCGATATGTGGCGTTTGACAGATAAAAATAAAGACGGATTTTATGAGTCCAAAGAATCAATTAGCCATGGTTATGCCGTTCATATTGGTTTTGGTGCCCACGGTATGTCGGGGGTAATTCAAGGCCCGGATGGTAAAATTTATTGGCAAATTGGTGATATTGGCGCAAATATCGTCGATAAAGCGGGTGTGAAACACGAATATCCCAATGAAGGGGTGTTAGTTCGTTCAAATCCGGATGGTACCGATTTCGAAGTCGTAGCGCATGGTATCAGAAATGATCATGAGTTCGTTTTCGATGAATATGGCAATCTAATTTCTTCTGATAATGATGGCGATCATCAGGGGGAGAGTGAAAGATTGGTGCATTTGGTCGATGGTAGTGATTCTGGTTGGCGTTCCAACTGGCAATATGGAAAATATACCGATCCCCGGAATAATGGATATAATGTCTGGATGAAGGAGAAACTTTATACCGCCCGTTGGGATGGACAGGCTGCTCATATAATCCCTCCCATTCAAAATTTTCATAACGGTCCTACGGGAATGGTATATAATCCTGGAACTGCTTTGGGGAAAGAATATTTGAATAAATTCTTCCTGGTTGAATTTGTTGGAAATTCTTCCGGTTCTCATATCTATTCCTTTGGCCTGAAACCCAAGGGTGCCTCTTTTGTACTGGATGGTGAAAAAATGTTAACCACAGGTATCCTGCCTACAGGTATTCGTTTTGGTATCGATGGCGCCCTTTATGCCGCCGATTGGATCACTGGCTGGGATACTAAAAATTATGGACGAATCTGGAAAATTGATGTTAAATCAACAGATGATGCTTTTGCAGCTAAACGCTTAGAGACAAAAAAATGGATGACCCAACGTTTTAATAAATTAGCTGAATCCCAACTGGCAAGTCTTTTAGCTTACGAGGATTACAGGATCAGACTTAAAGCGCAATTTGAATTGGTCGCTCGTGGCGCTAAGGGTTTCGAAATACTTAAACAGGTGATCGGTGATAGGAAAAATCAACTGGCGCGCATTCATGCCATTTGGGGCATCGGTCAATTCGCTCAAAAAGATGTAAATGCCGCTTCATCACTTATCTCCCTGCTAAATGATGCCGATCAGGAAATTATTGCACAAACCTTAAAAACATTGGGTGACGTTCGTTTTGCTGCGGCAAATGATAAAATTATCCCGCTAATTAATCACTCAAATCCGCGCGTAAGTTTTTTTGCCACTCAAGCCATTGGTCGAATGAAAGATAAAAAGGCAATTAATGCCATTTTAACGATGGTAGAAAAAAATAAAGATGAGGATGTTTATTTGAGACATGCTGCCGTTTTAGCGCTAAGCAGAATCGGGGAGGTGGAACCTATCTTACAGTTAAAATCAAATGCAAATAAATCGCTGCGCTTATTGGCGGTTTTGGTTCTTAGAAAATGGAGTCATAAGGAAATGGCTTCTTTTTTAAATGACGAGGATGAATACATCGTTACTGAAGC
>JBMLQR010000117.1:0-2770 GCA_049241465.1 Saprospiraceae bacterium
GATACATCCAATATGCTGGCGAATTATCGGTCAGCATTGAATGTTAAAGCGCCTATAAACAATCCTACGTTCACTGGTACGGTATCAGGAGTTGACAAAAACATGGTTGGCCTTGGGAGTGTTGATAATAC
Organism: Saprospiraceae bacterium; assembly: GCA_049241465.1. Taxonomy (GTDB): domain Bacteria; phylum Bacteroidota; class Bacteroidia; order Chitinophagales; family Saprospiraceae; genus BJGN01. The sequence continues at coordinate 132 of JBMLQR010000117.1, forward strand.
TTCAGATGCGAACAAACCAGTCAGCACAGCAACTCAAACAGCACTTAACGGTAAGGAAAATACAATTTCTTCAGGTACAACGGGACAATATTATAGAGGGGACAAAACATTTCAAACTTTAGATAAAAGTGTAGTTGGCTTAGGGAATGTTGATAACACCTCGGATGCGAACAAACCTATTTCAACAGCCACTCAAACTGCCCTTAATTTAAAGGTCAATATTGCGGATACGGCCAGTATGCTATCGCGCTATCTACGTAAATTGGATACGGCCTCCCTTTCTAATCGTATTAACAATGCTGGTCTTCCTACAACGGGTAACTCTACTGGCACAATGTTATATTGGAATGGATCAGCCTGGGTAAGGCTATCAACAGGATCGGTTGGACAAATATTAAAGATTTCCGCTGGAGGCATACCCGTCTGGGGTAATGCTGATTTCGATTGCGGTTTAAATAGGCTAAGGGATATTGATAACAATACATATAACACAGTACAAATAGGGACACAATGTTGGATGAGCGAAAATTTAAGAGTTTCTTCCTATAACGATGGAACACTCATTCCGATTGTAACTGGAACCTCAGCGTGGAGTGCGCTTACCACCGGTGGACGAAGTTGGTATAACAATGATAGTACGGCTAATGAGATGCCTTATGGAAATCTGTATAATTGGTATGCGGTAATGGGTATAGTAACACATAATGGAGCTCCAACTAAAAATATTTGCCCTATTGGTTGGCATGTTCCTACAGATTCCGAATGGACAGCTTTAGTAACACAGTTGGGTGGTTCAAGTGTAGCTGGAGGTAAAATGAAATCAACAGGGACTACCTTTTGGAATTCTCCAAACACAGGCGCAGACAATTTTAGTGGTTTCTCCGCTCTCCCAGGTGGTTATCGCAATAACGATGGTAGTTTCAGCAGTATTAGAAACAACGCTTACTTCTGGAGTGCTACTGACTACGACAACGGCTACGCCTGGGACCGCTACCTGAGCAGCGACAGTGCCAATGTGAACAGGTACGACGGCATCGACTACTACGGTAGGTCATTTGGTGCCTCCATCCGTTGCCTCAAGGATTGACCTATTTATCATTTGTCCATTTCGTGGGCGAGGCTCGCGGGTAGGCGGCACCCTGATTTTTAAGTGGTATTCCTTTTTTAAAAAAAATAACATTTTACTGATGGTCATAAAACTTTTAAAATACCGATACAAACATAGAGACTTTCATCACATAGTCTCTTGTGCCTTATCGGGAAATACAATTTCTAAAATAATTAAAAGGATCCATCCGATTTATTTCCTTTGGAACAAATTTAATTTTGTAGAAATGAGTAAACGACCATTTAAAATGTTTATTTTTAAAACTGTGATTTTTTTGGAATACTCCTAATTAATTTAGTTAATATGCTTGAATTAAGTGGAATAGGCTTATTTTTTTCGTCTTTCTTATTAGTGTATAATAAGGGTTACAAATCTGCCAACATCTATTTAGGGCTGTTTTTATTCTCATTTAATTTCGTTACCCTATCTCATTACCTTTATATATTCAGCAATTCTAAAGCCGTTTTAGCTTTTATGTTGAGTATTCCGATTAATGCTTCAGCTTATGCTATTGGTCCCCTGGCTTTTCTTTATGTGCGATCAATTTTAAGGGATAATGCTAAGTTTACTTTATATGACGGGTTACATTTTTTTGTATTTGCTATTATATTCTTAGGTAGATTGCCTCATAATTTGGCAAGTTGGGAGGAAAAATCTAAGGTAGCTGAGGTAATTATTGGCCATTCATGGAAATATTTGGCTCATTCTAATTTAATCAATTTTATACCTTTAAGACTTAATTACGCACTTAAAGGGATTCATCTCTTTCTCTATTTATTAGCTATTTGGGGTCTGATTCTTACAAATAAATACAAGAAACCATCGAATGCAGCATGGGGTAATCAGCAAAAAATTGTTAAAAAATGGCTTTATTTTTTTGCCTTTATCGTTACTTTTTCATTTGTTTTTTTAAATTCCATTGTACTGATATTCCTAGATTTAGAGAATAAAACTACTTTTCAATTTGAGGGAAATATTCTGTTCTCACTTGTTTTTTTCGTCTTTTTTTTGTTAATCCTCGGTCTTATTTTATTTCCCCAGATCCTCTATGGTATTCCTATGGAAAAACCTGGTTTGGTAGAAAAAGAAACGGAAGGTTTTACCTTACAAGATGATTATATCGATAAAATAAGGCTTTTACTCGAAAATTGGAAGATGGGCAGTAAATTTTTAGATACTGAAGCAAGCACACATAGTTTGGCAAAGGATATTGATTTACCTCTACACCATATTACTTATTTTTTCAATCAAATAAATAATGAAAAATACATAGATTGGCGAAATAGATTGAGAATAGAACATGCTATCGTTTTAATCAATAATAAAAAAGGATGCATAAAAAATATAGAAGTATTCGGTAAAGAATGTGGCTTCGGTTCTTATCCAGCCTTTATTAAAAGTTTTAAACTCGTAACAGGGAAATTACCTAAAGAATTTATTAGGGAAATTAAAAACTAATCAATTTAGCATTGATGTGATCCTTTGCTTTTTCTCTACGCCTGGTTTTGAATCACGGATTTTAAGGATTTCA
>JBMLQR010000118.1:0-8605 GCA_049241465.1 Saprospiraceae bacterium
TGGTTCAGTAATATGGATCATGAGAGAAATAATTATTTTGTACAAGTAACAGAATGGGAATTATTTTTTGGTACTGAAATAGAGGTTTCATTCATCCTCTGCTATCAAGTGATGGCATGGCTACTCAAAAGAAAATTATTTCTCTCTGAAGAGGAAGTGATGAATGCTGTCCATACAAAAGCAAGAGGTTGCATGATGGACTTTTGTCAGAATAAACGGGATATCACCTTTAAAATCAGAACGGCAGATCTTTGCCCCGATTGCCTGAATATCATAAAATCAAAGGATGTTCCATTTAATTTTTTAAATCAGGTTTTCTCCTTATGGGAGGAAATTAGAAAAAAAATTGTATTCCGAGAAAGGGCAGAATTTCTGAACAGAACGGGAAGGATGATTATCAACCCTCCTAAGAAAACCCTTTTCTTTCCCGATTATGGAGATATTGTTGTCAGGCTCCAACCAAAAGAAATGGCCTTCTACCAACTGTTTATCAGTGAAGCTAGTGGAATAAATATGAACAGTCTGATAGACCATGCCAAGACCTTAAAAGATTATTATTTTAAATTGACTGGAAAGGATGACATAGCTGCTACAGCAAACATTTATGCGATTAATGATAATGTCGCTTCACAGCTCCTATCAAACATAAACAGGAAACTGGTTGGTAATTTAGGCGGAACATTAGCATCCTGTTACATTATAGAAAGAACTTATAATGAACCACATAAAATACGGATTAACAGGGAATATGTTACCCTTTTGCCCTAATATTGTCGGTTACAGAAACGGAAAAATACCCAGAAAGGTTAAGCCCCCAGCTATAAATCCGATGAGAGCTAACCAGGTAACGTTTTTGAAATACCAGATAAAGTCTATTTTTTCCATGCCCATGGCCGCAACGCCTGCAGCAGAGCCAATGACGAGCATGCTACCACCTGTGCCCGCTGAATAGGCTATAAATAACCATAGTTTACTATCCATTGGAAATTGATCCATTGGGTACATACCCATCGTGGCCGCAACTAAAGGGACATTATCAATGACAGCAGAAAATATACCTATGAGAAAAATAACCAGATCTTGATTCGGTACTATTTGTTGAAGATACATGGCCATATTCATTAAAAAACCCGTTTTTTCTCCGTTTAACGCTATCACAGCTACCGATTCCAAGGCTCCTACCCCCAAAAGAATGCCTAGAAAGAATAAAATACTGCTCAATTCAATCCTTGACAGTGCATGAAGAGCACTGAATAAATGCTTGTTATTCTTATCGAATTTTTCCTCCGGATGAATATACTCTGAAACCAACCACACTATGCCTAAAGAAAGCATCATACCCATGTAAGGAGGTAAATGGGTGAACGTTTTGAAAATGGGAACGAAAATAAGGCCGCCAACCCCTATAATTAACATCGTGTTACTACTAAGTAATTTCTTTTCCGGCTCATTACCCATTTCATCTTTAATAGATAAATTCCCCCTCATTTTGGGTAAAAAAGAAGCAAATAACAAAGGTAATGCCAAAGAGACAATAGAAGGAATGAACAATGCTGTTATCAAATTCAGCGTACTCACCTTCTTTCCAATCCAAAGCATGGTTGTGGTCACATCGCCAATGGGTGACCAGGCACCTCCGGCATTAGCTGCTATAATGATCATGGAAATGTAGAATAATCGATCCACCTTAGAGGGAACCAACTTTCGCAACAACGATACCATGACAATAGTCGTCGTCAGATTATCAAGAATGGCAGAAAGAAAAAAGGCAATAATACTGGTTATCCAAAGTAACTTAACCTTATTTTGCGTTTTAACCATCTTAGTGATTACGGCAAATCCCTTATGCAAATCAATCAACTCAACAATGGTCATTGCGCCTATAAGAAAAAATAAAATTTCTGCGGTTTTACCCAAATGATGCAATAAAACCTCATCTAAAGAAGCAGTTTGGTGCAAATGATCCAGAACTTCAAGGTTTCCTACAGAGATTAACGCCCAAGTTAAAGCTCCCATTAACAAAGCCGGAACACTTTTATCTAATCTTATTGGATGTTCTAAAACAATTAGAATATACCCTACAACAAAACAAGCAACAACAGCAAAAATCATATATTTAGTTTTAATAACATGGTTGACTATTCAACAAAAATGATAGTATTACTTTATAAATATAGTGAATTTTATCCGAAATAGGAAATATCTAACCACACATCTATAAAAAAAATTGACATTTTATCTCGAAATCGTTTTCGTTGATTTGTTTTGACTTCCGCCATATTTCCCATTAAAAAGCTTATTTTTAAGAAAATAACGCGCAATAACTTCCAAATGAAACCACTACTTTTCGTTTTATTCCTCTTATTATATATTAATCCTAGCCTTCATGGCCAAATGACAGCAAAACCCAATATCCTTTTTATCGCTGTAGATGATTTAAAGCCTATTATGGGTTGCTATGGTAATAAAGGAATTAAAACGCCTAACATAGATAGGTTAGCTAAAATGGGAACCACTTTTATGAACAATCATTGCCAGCAAGCCGTCTGTGGACCAACCAGAGCAAGTTTGTTAACGGGAAAAAGACCGGATGCTACTAAAATTTGGGATTTAAGAACCCAAATGAGGGATATGAATCCTAATATTCTGACATTACCACAATATTTCACCCAAAATAACTATCAAACGGTAGGTATTGGCAAGCTTTTCCACCCGAGTAGCGCCATTGATAAAGTAGATCCTATTTCCTGGAGTATCCCCTATCTCAATCCTTCGCCGGAAGATTATGCCAATAATTTGGGGGAACCTACCAATGGGCAATACCAGGACCCATTCATAAAAAAAACATTTGTAAAGGAAAGAAAGCCAAGAACTGGTCCCGTCGATGAGGATATTCCCACCAGTATAAAGGGACCTTCCTCTGAATGTATCGATGTTCCCGACCATGCCTACGACGATGGCGTTTATGCATTGAAAGCTAAGGCACAAATGATTAAAATGTCCAAGGAAAAAGCACCTTTCCTTATGGCTGTTGGATTTCAAAAACCTCACCTTCCTTTTGTCGCTCCAAAAAAATACTGGGATATGTACGATAGGGAATCCATGCCACTAGCCTCTTTTCAGGAACATGCGAAAAATAGTCCGCTCATAGCTTATCATAAGTCCGGCGAGTTGTTAAATTACCCCGACATTCCGGCTTCTGTGACCCTATCTGGCGATTCACTTAGAATTGGATTAAAAGTAGCTAAGCAAAAAGAACTCATCCATGGCTATTATGCCGCTGTATCCTATTTAGACGCACAGGTAGGCATTTTGCTAAATACACTTGATTCATTGGGGATTACACATAACACCATCGTTGTACTTTGGGGCGATCATGGCTGGCATCTCGGAGATCACGATTTATGGGTAAAGCATTCTACGTATGAACAAGCCACACGTTCACCATTAATCATCTCAGCACCAGGCATTAAAGCGGGAAAAAGCAGTTCGCCAACGGAGCATGTAGATATTTTTCCTACGCTGTGTCAATTAGCTGGCTTACCCGTTCCAAAAGATCTTGACGGCGTATCTCTAACCCCAGTGATGCGCAACAATAAACTTTCTGTGAAGGAATTTGCCATGAGTCAGTATCCCCGACGATTAAAAAATGAGGAGGCTAAAAAACTAGGATATACTAATCCTCAATTAATGGGCTATAGTTTGAGAACCGATAAATACAGATACACCCTTTGGATGAATCATTTTACATCAAAATCTCCCTTTGATGCTAAAAAAGTGTACGCCGCAGAATTATATGATTATACGAAAGATCCATTGGAGAAAATAAATGTGGCAAATGAACCGGAATATGCGAAAATATCTTCCTCGCTGAATGACAAAATGATTCAGTTTTTTAAATCTCAACTGAAATAAATGATGCTGAAAAATAAATTATTTATTTCGTTTATTCTTGCGATTATGCTGAATATCCTATGTTTAAATGCGGAAACAATTACCGTAAATAATATAGCAGAATTACAGACAGCTATAAATAAAGCAATGGCAGGCGATATTTTAATTCTTAAAAATGGTACTTATCTTAATAATACTCTAAACATATCAACAAGCAATATTATCGTTAAAGCGGCCAGTCCGGGAGAAGTATTTTTAAATGGTACGAATAAAATAACCATTGGAGGAGACAGGGTAACTTTCACCGGATTTCAATTTACTTCGGGTAACATTGGATTAAATAGTATCCTCGAAGTTTCAGGAAATCATAATACATTAAGTCAGTTAAATTTTAAAGGCTATCATGCAAAGAAATATATCATCATTAAGGCAGGCTCGCAATATAACCATATATTACACTGCAATATAGAACAGAAACCCAAAGACGCAGAAATAGGATGCACTATTCAGATATCTACCTCTCCAACGGTGCCTGGCTATCATAAAATAGCTTATTGCTCATTTGTGAACTTTGAGGGGACTGGTGGGGATTTTGGAAACGAACCTATCCGCATAGGTCTAAGTACAGAGACGCTAAACAAAGCAAGAACCATTGTAGAGTTTTGCTATTTTAATAATACAGGACTCGGTGACAGCGAGAGCGTTTCTATAAAATCACAAGAAAACATAGTCCGGTATTGTACTTTTACCAATCAACAAAATGCCATGTTGGTTTTTAGAAATGGCAGTTATAATGTCGCATACAGTAACTTTTTCATCCAGGCGGGAGGTATCAGAATAAAAGAAGCCGATCAAGTTTTTTGCTATAATAATTATTTCGAACAGGCTGGCATTGGCAGTTCTTCTGACGCGGTAAAATTAGATTACGTAAGTCCTTTTTTAAATAAAATCCATTTTTACCATAACACATTTGTTCAATGTGGAGATATAGATTTAGGTGGAATAGGGCCTCAGGCAAATTACTGGGTAAATAACCTTTTTCTAAAGTCTGCTGGGAATATACTGTCGAATCCAAATAATCAAACTACTTTTCTTGGCAATTTGTATGATGGAAACCCAGGCATTTCCCCATCAGCTGGAATGAAGAAATCAGATATAAAACTAACAAAAAATGAAGATGGGTATTTTAGTTTGTCCGATTCAAGTGTAGCAACCAATATTTCTGCCACGGATTTTCCACCGATTTTAAGTATTCCAAATATCGACATTGACGACAGTTTGTTATTAGATATCAGTGGTCAAAAGAGATCATCCCTTTGGAATCAAAAGGACGTAGGGTGCGACGAATTTGGCGGAGGCCCCATAATTAATAAACCTTTAAGGCGGCAGGACGTTGGTCCAATTTACCTAAAAAATGACCTTGTCTCCATATCGATGGAAAAATCATCTACGGATAATAATATAATCATTTATCCCAATCCAGTTTCATCCTCATTAACAGTAAAAATAACGGAACAAGCGGAAAAACTGGATGTTACTTTTTATGACGAGACAGGCAGGCAAGTTGGCTATTTTCCACAAAACAATTCAACTCCTTCTAAGGATGAATTTGTTTACTCCGTTTCAAATGTGCCAAATGGTATATATTTTATTAATTTTAAAAGTGGAAAATTCCTAAAGACGTTAAAACTAATAGTTCAACATTAATAGCTATGAAAAAATCAGATTTCTATTGGCTTCCTTTTCTAATGGTCACTTTGTTTCTTGGCGTGATTTTATCATCCTCAAGAAAAAACACCTCCGATCTGAAACAGAATAAGCCTAATATATTAGTAATTCTTACTGACGACATGGGCTATTCTGATATTGGATGCTTTGGTTCCGAAATTCCAACACCTCATATTGACCGCCTCGCCTACAATGGTTTACGCTTTACTCATTTTTACAATACTGGTCGATGCAGCCCTACGCGCGCTTCCTTGCTGACCGGACTTTATCCGCACCAGGCGGGAATGGGACATCTTTCCACAGAAAATCACCCTCAGGCAGGTTATATTGGCGATTTAAGCAAAAATGCCGTTACCCTGGCCGAAGTGCTTAAAAATGCAGGATATTCCACATTTATGACAGGAAAATGGCACGTTGCCAAGGAAAACGACTATGATGGAGATAAAAGTAATTGGCCCCTGCAACGTGGATTTGACCGCTATTTTGGCACTTTAAACGGATCTGGCAGTTTTTTCGATCCAGGTACCTTAACCAGCGGCAATACCAATATTCCACCTTATAAAGGATTTTATTATACCTCTGCTATCAGTGATACCACTGTGAAATATATAAGTGAAAGTCCATCAAACAAGCCTTTCTTTGGATATATTGCCTATACCGCCGCGCATTGGCCATTGCATGCGCCAGCCGACGAGATTAAAAAATACAAAGGCTTTTTTGATAAAGGTTGGGACGTTTTAAGGGAGCAAAGATTCAAAAGACTAAAGGAATTGGGTATTATTGACGATACTTATGTACTGACTGACAGAGGTGTTTCTATTCCAGCTTGGAAAGATGAGCCTATGAAAGAATGGCAGGTCAGAAGAATGGAGGTCTATGCGGCCATGATTGATGTGATGGATCAGGGTATTGGAAAAATAATTTCTGCCCTGGAATCAAAAGGTGTCTTAGATAATACCCTTATTTTTTATATGCACGACAATGGGGGTTGTGCAGAACCTGTGGGTACTGATAAAATGGAAATCCCCTTGACAGAAGAGCAAAAAGTGTTGAAACCATACGCTTATGATTCTCCAAATCCGGATAAAAAACAACGCTATACCCGTGAAGGAAAATTTATTCGTATGGGAAAAGGAGTCATGCCAGGAGATGCAGATACCTGGACTGGTTACAATGAAGAATGGGCAAATGTGAGCAATACTCCTTTTCGGGAGTACAAACAATGGGTTCACGAGGGTGGCATAGCCTCTCCCCTGGTTATTCATTGGCCAAAAGGGATAAAATCAAAAGGGCAACTGAGACCTCACCCTTCTCATTTGATAGATATCATGGCCACTTGCCTCGATATTTCCGGAATTCCTTACCCCAAGCAATTTAAGGATAATAATATTCAACCATTGGAAGGTAAAAGTCTGCTTCCTGCCTTTCAAAATAAACCCATAGACAGAGAATATCTTTTTTGGGAACATGGCGCAAATAGAGCTATTCGGGTAGGTGATTGGAAACTAGTGTCAAAAACATCATTTAACAAGACATTCAGTGAGGCCGATGAAGATAAATGGGAGCTGTACAATCTCATAAAAGATCCCACAGAACGGATTGACCTTAGGGAAAAGAATCCAGAAAAAGCCATGGCAATGATCAAATTATATCGTGAAAAAGCCTTATATACTAAAGCGCTACCCTGGCCTTGGAAACCAAAAAAATAATTATTAAAACACACATCATGAACCGTTTATACGTTCTTTCCATTTTCCTTTTCATACTTCTCCTTCCCAAGGCTTATGCCCAGTCATTAGTTACTATAACGGTTGAAAACAAAGGAAATAGCCCGAGAACCGATGAAGTGATATCCATTCCCTGGCCATCTTTATTGGCCATCAGGCCTAATTTTGACACAGCCAATTTCAGTGTGTCGAATGTAGCAACAAAGGAAAAGATTCCTTTCCAATTTGAACTTCAAGGGAAAAATACCATACAACATTTACTCCTTCAGGTTTCCGTACCCAACCAATCAACGATCACTTTGTCTATCGACAAGGCAAAATCGTCTCTTCAAGCCACAAAAACGTATGGCCGGTTTGTCCCTGAACGAAAAGAGGATTTTGCCTGGGAAAATGATAAAATCGCTTTTAGGATGTATGGGAAGGAACTGGAAAATACCCCAAAGGAGATGGCTTATGGTATGGATGTATGGGTAAAGAGTACGCAAAGAATGGTTATCAACGAACGGTATAAAAGAGGAAGATACCATGAAAATTTAGGCGATGGAATGGATTATTACCACGTAGGTCTTACCCTTGGCGCAGGAAATATAGCACCTTATTTAAATGATTCCATCTACTATTCCAGGAATTATGTTCGCTGGAAAATACTGGATAATGGCCCTTTGAGAACTACCTTCGAGTTGGAATATGACGATTGGGATGTCGCTGGGAAAAAAGTTAATGCAAAAAAAATAATATCCTTAGATGCTGGTTCCCAACTAAATAAAGTGCAGGCTATTTACACCTATTCAGATACCTCGTCCCTTCCTGTAGCCGTAGGTATCATAAAAAGAAAAGATCCAGGTACCCTTCTACTTGATGAAAAACAAGGGATCATGGGCTATTGGGAACCAGAAATGGGCGATTATGGCATTACCGGCGTAGGTTGCGTATTTGTCTCTAACCCGATAAACATGAAAGTAAGCAATCAACAACTTATAACTACGTCTATCGCAGAAAAAAACAAACCATACTTATATTATACCGGCGCAGCGTGGAATAAGGCAGGTACAATTACCTCTTCATCCCAATGGTTCGCTTATCTTCATCAATTTAAAAATCATTTAAATAATCCGCTACTCATCACGCTAAAATAAGCGATATCTAAAATTATTAGTTACATTGCGCTTCTTTTTAGCACAGCACATTACAAAAGCCTATATATTTTATTTTTTGGGTTTGGTATTACCACTCCCCATCGCTCATATTAAACCATT
>JBMLQR010000119.1:0-1100 GCA_049241465.1 Saprospiraceae bacterium
ACAAAATCCAAAAAGGAGAAATTTGAAATAAAACCTTCTTATAAGAAAGGATAAAAAGTCAAGGCTATTATGAATATCTAAGTTGTCGAAAAACAAGAATAAAAAATACGTATTTTAAAAATTAAATGTAATAAACTGATTTCTATCAACTAAAAATAGGCTCAAAAGTCATCAAATGGATATTACCCAGCAAGATACCTTTGTCAAAATTACAAAGATTTCCCAATGGTTGATGAAAAGCTTTTAAGTAAATATGATATTCCTACGCCGCGTTACACGAGCTACCCCACTGTTCCTTACTGGCAGACGGAACCGATTTTAGAAAATGAATGGAAGAACAGGTTGTTGACTTCCATTTTAAAAAGTCCTTCATTAAGTTTATATATACACCTTCCCTTTTGCGAAATGCTATGCACCTATTGCGGTTGCAATAAACGAATAACCAAAAATCATGGCGTTGAAAAGCCTTATTTGGCCACTTTACTCAAGGAGTGGCAATTATACCGAATGGAATTTCCAACCTCTCCGACGGTACAGGAATTACATCTGGGTGGCGGAACACCTACTTTTTTCAGTCCGGAAAATTTAGTTGATTTCATGGGAAAATTGATGTCAGACATAGAGATTCCCGCCGATGCAGATTTTAGTTTCGAAGCACATCCATCCTCCACTACCACCGATCATGTTGAACAACTGGGGAAAATTGGATTCAATAGGATAAGCCTGGGCATTCAGGATTTTTCCATGGATATTTTGACCCGAATCAATCGGTTTCAGACCTTGGAACAAATTGAAAATATCACTTATTCAGCCAGAATAAATCATTATACATCCGTTAATTACGACTTGATTTATGGTCTCCCCGGTCAGACCATTGAACATATTAGTCAAAATATGGCTCATGTTGATAGATTAAAACCCGATAGAATTGCCTTTTATAGTTATGCACATGTGCCTTGGGTTAAGCCTGGCCAAAGAGCTTATTCTGAGAAGGATTTACCGATCGGAATGGAAAAACAGCAACTTTTTGAGGAAGGCAAAAAATTATTATTGGAAATAGGCTATCTACCCATCGGAATGGATCATTTTGCCCTGGCAAC
>JBMLQR010000119.1:1200-39101 GCA_049241465.1 Saprospiraceae bacterium
TATTATTGGAAATAGGCTATCTACCCATCGGAATGGATCATTTTGCCCTGGCAACAGACGATTTGTTCAAGGCTTTTTCCAACAAAGATCTTCATCGTAACTTCATGGGATATACTCCTAAGGATACCGCCATTTTATTGGGACTAGGTGTTTCCGCTATCAGCAGTAATGAAAATACCTATATTCAAAACTACAGAGATTTGGAAACATACCAAAATAAAGTAGAACATGGTCATTTACCCATTGAAAAAGGACACCTAATTCAGGTAGAAGAACAAGAAACAGGAAGGCAGATAAGAAATATACTATGTCAATACGAAACCAATTGGGATCCCTCTTTTTTAAACAGTGCATCGGGACTTCACATAAAATCTGACTTAATTGATTTGGAAAATGATGGACTGATCAGGCAAAGGGAAAATGGTCTGGAAGTCACCCAAACCGGCAAATCATACCTTCGGAATATCTGTTTAATTTTTGACGATAAATACCGTGCGAAAAAACCGCTAAATCCTCTGTTTAGCAAATCCATTTAGGTGACAAAAATCATCCTTTTGAATGGAGAAAAGTCTCTCAAAAGATGTTTAAATACATTCATTTTTGCTTTGTTAAATGAATTATTTTATACTAAAAACCTTATTGTATGTGGATGGTAAAATTAAAAAACAGCAGTTTTAATCGATTCGGAAGTGAATTTGCCACACTTATCGATAAAAACCACTTTTTAGGACACTCTTCTTTACATGAGCCATGGTTTAAAAATGAAGCAACTTTTGAAAATGAAGTACCTAAAGATCATGTTTACAGTTTCACCATTCCTGTTGAAGGCTATGCAAAAGAGGAACTACACCTTGAACTTTTAGGTAAATTTTTGAAAATTACCGGAATGAAGGAGACTAATTCTGAAATTAAAAACAACTTTATTAGTCAGGTTGAAAAAACTATATCATTTGAACAGACTTTTGAACTGACCGATGCGGTAAATCAGGATGAAATTCAAGCTTTATATAACAACGAAGAATTAATTCTAACCTTTTCCTCCTTAGAGGCTAAAGTAAGGAATGGCGTTGAAGAAATTACCATTAACTAATATATAATTATAACTACCATGAAAAATACATTTCCAATTATACTGGCAGCATTAGATTTAAGTGCACAGGATAAGCAGATCCTCAAAGTTTTAAAAACAGTAGGCGAATTATCTGCCACAGAAAAAGCCTATTTATTTCATATTTCACCTGATTTTTCAGTGCCGGAAAATTTAGAGGCTACTTATCATAATTTATTTAATGCTTCCTTGCCCATTGATGAACGCATGCGGGAAGATATATTAAAACAGGTAGAAGAAACCTGGGAAAATTACCCATCATTCGCCTATTCTGTTGAAATCAGAGAAGGCAAACCTTATCAAAAGTTATTACACTGGTTGAATATAAAAGAGGCTGACTTATTGGTTATTGGACAAAAAAAGCAGCCAGGAAAAAGTGGGTTGACGGCAAAACGAGTAGCCAGGACGGCACCCACGAGCGTCTTAATTGTACCAGAAAAAGAGAGAACTTTCAAGTGGATATTAGTTCCAATGGATTTTTCAGAACATTCAAAAAAGGCATTAAGTATGGCTATTGCCATGCAAGCGAAAAAACCCGATATCTCCATTACTGCCTTGCATATTGTCGAACAACCGCCGGCAGATTTTTATAATCAGGCTCTGGTAGATTCAACCTTCAGGGAGGCCCTAAGGGAAGCAGCGAACAAATCATTTGAAAAATTATTTGCCACCATTCCTGGAGCAGAGAGAATAAGGCTGGAATTAATTGATAATCATTATCACAACCCAGGCATTCACATTCAGGAATTTGCTAAAAATGGAGAATACGATCTCATATTAATGGGTGCTCAAGGACACTCTATGTTGAAATCTATGCTTTTTGGCAGCGTTACAGAAGCCATCGTTGATAAAAATGAAGATCAACTTGTTCTTATATTAAGATAGCCAAATATAAAATTTAATAAAAATTCGTTCACCTCGTTTGGAGTAAAATCCTCTCGAGGTGATTTTTTTTTGTTATTAACACGCATAAAAAAATGGAGCACCGAAAGATGCTCCACGAATTCCCTAAAATCACCCGAATTAAATGAATGATACAAATTTATCCTCTTTACTGCCTTTAAGTATTGATATTTATCAACAACACAAAGCAATATTTATCAATCTTTTTATCTTTATTAAAAAAGGACTATGGAATTAACATTCAATTCAATTGTATTTGAGCATAACACGGGTTTACACCCTGAAAATGCCATGCGATTGAGCGCTTTCAGGCACTTGCGCCAAAATGAATGGATAGATGGAGAAAAATATCTAAGTCTGGTACATAGTATGGACCATATCCAAAAAATTCGCGATAACTCAAAAGATTTCTATCAGATTGATGACGACACCTTCCTTTCCAATCAAAGCTATGCAGTTGCCTGTTATTCTGTGGGTGCCGCTGTTCAGGCCGCGGAAACGGGGAATTTTGCTTTAATACGTCCACCAGGTCACCATTCATATAGAAATAAAGCCAGTGGATTTTGCCTGTTCAACAACGTTGCTATAGCCAGTGAACATAAGGTCAGGGAAGGAAAACGAGTATTAATCATCGATTTTGACGGGCATTACGGCGATGGCACAGCGGACATCTTTTACGAAACGGACAAAGTCCTCTATTTTTCCATTCATCAACATCCAGCCTTTCCAGGAACGGGTGACTTGCACCTCATTGGAGAGGGAAAAGGAAAGGGATTCAACATGAATATGGGCGTACCTCCGAACTCAGGAGACGACATTTTCTTAGACGCTTTTTCTCATTTTTTGCCCATTTTCAAGTCTTTTAATCCAGACGTTGTAGCTGTTTCTGCTGGTTTTGATGGGGCAGAAGAAGATCCGCTTTTACAGTTAAATTTATCACCTAATGCATTCTATGACATTGGTAAAATGATTGCCGACTCCTTTTCAAACACTTTTGCCGTGCTGGAAGGTGGGTATCATCCCGGAGCGTTGGAACGAGGTATATATTCTTTTCTTGCAGGCATGAACGGACAGAATATTCCATACACCGCAGAAAAAAGCATTTCAGGATTGAGAGCCTGGGAAACCTATGAAATGAATTTACATAGTGTTTTAGGCTTTTTAAAACCATTTTGGAAAATATAACCCCTTATGAGGCAAAAATTAGAACAGTTGTTCGAGCCCCGAAGCATCGCTGTCATTGGGGCATCGGAAAGGGAGGGAAGCGCAGGTAGAATGATTATGGAAAATATAAGACGACATGGTTTTCCAGGCTCATTGTACCCTGTGAGTTCTAAACATTCCTCCATATTGGGCATGCCTGCTTACAGTAAAGTGGGGAAAATTCCCGAGCCAGCTGATGTAGCTATTTTTTGTGCTCCTTTTAGGGTCTTAAGACAAGTTGTTGATGAATGTGTCGAGGCCAACATTGGAAGTATTCTGTTTTTTGGACCCGATTTTGATACGCAGGATGCAGCAACCATTGATTACATTAACAAGAAATGTAAACAAGGTGAAATCAGAATGCTTGGCCCTTACAGCCTCGGATACATTCATCCTCACAAGATGATCTATGCTACAAATATGCCTGTTGAAGTTAGAAAAGGGAACTTAGCCTTACTCTCACAAAGCGGTCCTCTGCTTGAGGCCATGCTGGATTGGGCCGGTGAACGGGAGGTGGGTTTCAGTCAGGTAATTTCCCTTGGCCTGGCAGGCGATATTGATTTTGCAGATTGTATTGATTTTTTGGGCACAGATGCTCACACCGCCGGCATATTGATTTACATGGAAAAGTTACCTAACGCCCGCCGCTTTCTTAGTGCTGCAAGGTCTTTTTCAAGAAATAAACCTATCATTATTTTAAAGGCAAATAGAAAAAAAGAGGATATAGACTGGAACTCCTCTGTGCTTGACTGGGAAGAAGAAAAAGATTTTGCCTACGATGCCGCTTTTCAAAGAGCCGGTATCATTAGAGTCGATACCATAGCTCAGTTATTTAATATGGGTCTGGCTGCCACCAATTCCGTTAGACCCACAGGAAATAATATGGTGATATTATCCAATATTGCCGCAGGGGGCATTTTGGCATTGGATGCGTTGTTAAAAAGGGGTGGAAAGCATAGTATTTTATCTAAGACATCCGTTGAAAAATTAAATATCCTTTTACCTCATTCTTCTTCCGCCGACCGACCTATTCATGTGGGGAATTTTGCTGACACTAAAAGATATACCGAGACGTTGAAGATTTGCTTAAATGATGATGCCGTAGATGCCGTCATCGTTGTTTACTCCGTTTATCTAAAAAGTGAGGCTCTGAAAATTGCTCAGGCCATTTCTCAATTAAAACCTCTGAGAAAACCTGTGTTCACCGTTTGGATGGGTGGAAACCAGGTAGCTGAGGCGAGGAGGATTTTAGGACAAGCGAAAATACCTTGTTATCCCTACCCCGAAAGTGCTATTGATGCATTAATGAGACTCTACCAATATCATCTGGATCTGAAACTACTGTACGAAACACCCCTTTCTATACCTATCGACTTTAATGCAGATCAAAAGGCAGCCAAAGGCATTATCGATAAAGCCCTAGCTGAAAATCGATTATTACTTTCAGAAAAAGAGGGTCATGATTTACTCCTGGCGTATGGCTTTCCGGTTATTGAGAGCTTTTTAAGTACTACCGTAGAAGAAGCTAAAAGTATTGCACAGAAAATAGGTTTCCCTATCGTAATGAAAATTGATTCCATTGATATTTTGCAGAAAACAGCCGTGGGCGGCGTTCGTCTGAATATTAGAGATGTGAATGAAATGACCGAGATTTGGACAAATATGATGCTTAGTTGCTCAAAAGCACATCCTACCGCTGTTATTAGAGGCATTCGTATTGAAAAAATGGTGCTTAAGGGCTTTGATCTGTTTATTGGTTCTTACAAAGATCCTACTTTCGGACCTTTGATGCTCTTTGGAAAAGGCGGTTGGGATAAGGAGGTTTTTCCAGATATTCGCGTCGGTCTTCCTCCCCTGAATATGGCTCTCGCTCAACAAATGGTAGAAGGAACCCACCTTTTTACCCTCCTGAAGGGTTACCGAAATCAATCGGGCGTTCAATTAAATCTATTATATCTCTGGTTACACCGGTTTTCTTACCTCCTTATGGATTTTCCAGCCATAGCAGCCGTAGAAATTAATCCTTTCAGAATGGATAATGAAAGTGGCATGGCTTTACATGTGGCCGTAAGATTACAGAAAACAAACGAATCGACAAATCAACATTTCAGACACCTGGCCCTTTCTCCCTATCCCGGAAAAGATTATAGTTTAGATAAAAATCTTCGTTTAGGACAATCCATTCACCTACGGCCTGTTAGGCCAGAAGACGAACCTGGCCTGGCCGAAATGCTCAAAAATGTTTCCCGAGAAACCCTGTATATGCGATTTTTTGGATACATACCCAAAATAGATCATACCTGGTTAACCCGTTTTACTCACATCGATTACGATAGAGAAATTGCCATTGTCGCAACAATTCCTCCAACAGAAGATAAACCCGAGGCCATCATTGGGATCGTTCGTATTATCGAGGATGCCTGGAGAGAATCAGCTGAATATTCAATTCTCATTGCCGACCAATGGCAAGGGCAGGGACTGGGTCTAATGCTAACGAATCACATTCTGGATATTGCTAAAAAACGAGGCATAAAAAAAATAGTGGCCTCCGTACTCCCTAATAATGAGTCAATGATTAAACTTTTTGTAAAAAAAGGATTCACCATCGATAAAAAATATCCCGATGTTTACGACGCTTTTTTAATCCTCCGATAATCTATTCTTCTATTCAGAACATATCCGTATATTGTAAAAAATTAAACCTATGTCCACCTTTAATAACACCTTTTTCTTCCTCGCTTTTGCAGCCATAACCTCCACTCTTCAGGGGCAGGAAAACAAGATGGATTTTGAAAAATATGACCCTCCCTCTTCTTTAAAAGTTCCGGAACATCCTTTATTAAAATCAAAATTTCCCTTTGTTGATATTCATAGTCACCATTGGAATATGGCTACTCAGGATCTGACTATTTTACTAAAGGAAATGGATTCCCTCAATATGGGCGTTTGTATTAACCTTAGTGGCAGGGGTGGAAATGCGTTGAAAGGCATGGTAGAAAATGTTAAAAAATATGGCGCTGAGGACAGAATTGCCATTTTTACAAATGTTAGCTTCAACGGTATAGATGAAGCAGACTGGACATCCAATGCCGTAAAACAACTTGAATTTGATGTGCAAAATGGCGCAAAAGGGCTTAAAATATTTAAAAGTTTAGGGCTTAGCGTAAAAGATAAAGCGGGGCAACGCGTCGCTATTGATGATATTAGATTAGATCCTATCTGGGCTAAATGTGGAGAACTTGGTATCCCCGTTTTGATTCATTCCGCAGATCCCGCTCAGTTTTGGGAACCTTTTGACGAAACAAATGAGCGTTGGTTAGAGCTTAAAACGCATCCTGGAAGAAAAAGAAGTGATACCGACCCGGCTCCTTTTTCAACCTTAATTAAAGAGCAACATCATGTTTTCCAAAAACATCCAAAAACGACCTTTATTAATGCTCATTTCGGATGGATGGCAAACGACCTGGACTCTTTATCCAGATTTTTAGATGTTTTTCCTCATGTAAATGTTGAATTTGGCGCTGTTATCGCCGAATTGGGAAGGCAACCAAGACGTGCCAGTGCCTTCTTTGAAAAATACCAGGATAGGATTCTTTTTGGAAAAGATGCCTATAATCCAGAGGAATATTTTACTTATTTCAGGGTGCTGGAAACTGCCGATGAGTACTTTCCTTACTACAAAAGATATCATGCCTTCTGGAAAATGTATGGCTTACATCTTCCAGACAAAATTTTGAAAAAGATTTATTATCAAAATGCAGTTAGAATAGTTGGTTTGAAAAAATCAGTTTTTGAATAAAAAATGCCTTTGTTATGAAATATAAGTTCTTACCTTTTATAGCTTTTTCCCTCTTTTGGATGGCTAACCTGTCGGGGCAAACCTTTACCCCCGAATCGGTACCTAATACTAAGATTCAAAATAATAGCTATATCAGTGATCCATCTAACCTACTGGATGAAGAAACTTATAACCAGATAAATAGTAAGTTAACCTTTTTGGAGGACAGTGTTGGTAATCAGGTAGCTTTGGTGATGTTACCTTCCATCGGTGAAGCTGTACCCAAGGATTTTGCCTATAAACTGTTTAATTTATGGGGAATAGGTAAAAGTGGGGCGGACAATGGGTTACTCATATTATTTGTTCTGGATCAAAAAAGAGTTGAATTTGAAACAGGAAATGGACTGGAAAGCATTTTACCAGACGCCATTTGCAAAAGAATAATAACCAACGAATTAATTCCTTCCTTTAAAAATGAGGCTTATGGGGAGGGCTTATTAAAAGGAATAAATGCCATTTCCTCCATTATTCAAAATCCTGAAAATGCGGTTGAATACGAGGAAAAGGAAAATAAAGGGGAAGGTGGTTTCTTTTTGGAACTATATGGCTACCTGACTGCTTTCGTTAATGGCATCATATTGTTGCTTTTAGGGAGAAGTTTTAAGAAAGATGAAACACCTTACAAGAAATATCACACTTTAAAAAAATACAATATAACGCCCCTTGCCTTTATTTTTCCCATCCCATTTTTGGGAATCCTGTGGTTTGTCAGGAAGGAAATGAAAAAGTGGCGAAATACGCCTCCTCAAGAACCCCATGGAGTGAAATTAAGCAAAGAACAAGAAAACAGGTCGAATAACTATTTGAATTCAGGACAGTCTAAAGAGGCTGAATTGGGGGTGGCAGAATATGACGTTTGGGTAGGCGAAGGGGTCGAGCCTACGATTTTGAGGTATGTAAAATCTCCTAAAAGTTACACAAAATGTCCTTCCTGTAAATTTCAAACGGAGAAATTAGCCAATTCAACGACCTTAAGGGCAGCAACTTATTCAAATACTGGCGAAGAACTACTGCGTTATTCTTGTTTACATTGTAGAAACCAACGGGAAAAGATAAATATTATTCCTAAGAAAGTCAGAAGCAGCTCAGGCGGTTCCGGTGGTGGAAGATCAGGAGGTGGTAGCTGGGGCGGTGGCAGAAGTAGTGGAGGCGGTGCCGGTGGAAGTTGGTAAAGACTTTTCAGAAAATAGGCAGCAAATTATTTATTTGTTCCGCTTACTAAGTTTTTAACTAGAAACGGACCTTCATATACCAATCCTGTATAGATTTGAATGAGCGTTGCTCCAGCGTTCAATTTATTTTTCGCATCTTCTACTGAGGAAACTCCCCCTACCCCAATAATAGGCAACATTCCATTTGTTTTTTCAAAAATATAGGCTATCAGTTGATTTGATTTTTCGCGGACAGGCTTACCACTAATCCCTCCAGAACCAAAGGATTCAAGCAACGACGAATCTGTAGATAGATTCATACGATCAGACGTTGTATTTGAAACAACTAAACCATGGCATTTCGTCGATTGAACTACCTCGATGATATCATCTACTTGAGATAATTCCAAATCAGGGGCTATTTTTAAAAGGATAGGTTTACTATCAATCATCCTATTATTCGCCAGTTGTAGTGCGGTTAATATAAGCGTAAGGGGTTCTTTTTCTTGCAAAGCTCTAAGTCCAGGCGTATTTGGGGAACTTACATTGACGACAAAATAATCGACATAAGGAAATAGTTTTTCAAAGCAAATGAGATAATCCTCTAATGCATTTTCATTAGGTGTATCCTTATTTTTTCCAATATTACCACCAATTATTAGCCCTTTGGGGCGGGAGAAAGCTATCAACTGTTCAACGAGAAAATCTACCCCTCGATTATTGAACCCCATTCTATTCAAAAGAGCGTCATCTTCAGGCAGGCGAAATAAGCGGGGTTGAGGATTTCCATTTTGAGGTTTTGGGGTGACGGTACCCAGTTCAATGAACCCAAAGCCGAGGGCAGGCATTTCATTTAGGTATTCTCCATTTTTATCGAAGCCTGCTGCCAGGCCAATGCGATTTTGAAATGATAGGTTGCAAAAAGAAACCGCCGAAACATTAGATTCCGAGGAGCAATACTTTTTGAACAAGCCACCAATCAAAGGAATTTTCAATAAAACTTTAAATAAGAACAACGTTAATCCGTGCGCTGTTTCCGGAGGAAAGAGGAAAAGAACGGGCTTGATAAAAAGTTTATAGAACATAAAACCATAAATTTAGCTGGTAACCATGTTAAAGAACCCGAAGCTGAAAACCATTTCCATGAATATTAACAATTTCAATATTGGGATCTTCTTTTAACAATTTCCTAAGTTTGGTAACAAAAACATCCATAGAGCGGGCGGTAAAATAGGTATCATCGCCCCAAATTTTAGTTAGAGCTTCGGCACGTGCCACCACATTATTCATATTATCTGCGAATAAACAAAGAAGCGCTGATTCGCGTGGAGAAAGTTTCACTTTTTGATCAGGACTCGCTGCCTTTGTATATACCAGAATTCTGAGATCTGCATCATAATGATAATCTCCAATAGTATAATATCTACTAACATCTTGGTTTACAGGCTTTTCAGAAACATTGTTTCTTTTCCTTTTTAAGATGGCATTTATTCGTAAAAGTAGTTCTTCAGAGTTAAATGGTTTAGTAATATAATCATCTGCACCGATTCTAAACCCTTCCAAAACGTCAGCTTTCAGCGACTTTGCAGTTAAAAAAATTAAAGGCATGGAAGGATCTGCGTGTAAAATTTCCTTCGCCAAAGTAAACCCATCTTTCTCAGGCATCATAACATCTAAAATACAGATATCAAATTTCCCATCTTTAAAAGCATTCCAGCCTTTTACACCGTCATTTACCAGTGTCACATCATATTGATATAATTCCAGATAGGAGCTTAGAACATCTCCAAAATTCTGGTCATCTTCAACTAATAGAATTTGCTTATTATCCATTTTAAATGAGTTTCAAATGAAAGAATGATAAATCAATAATGGGGGAAAAACAGGATAAAACTACTTCCCTTGCCTAATTCACTGCGAACATCTATTTTACCTTTATGGGCTTCAACCATTGTTTTGACGTAACTTAATCCTAGCCCGAAGCCTTTGACATTGTGAATATTACCCGTTGGAACTCTGTAAAACTTATCAAATATAAATTTACGGACATCCCTTCCAAGACCTATTCCCTCATCTTTCACAATAATCTCCAGGCCTTTATCTACATTTCTTGTAAAAACGGTAATATGCGGTTTTTGAGGAGAATATTTGTTGGCATTATCTAATAAATTATTAATAATATTGGATAAATGCGTCTGGTCTCCATTTATAACGGGTGAAGCAGCATTTAAAAAGCCTTGAACGGAACCTTCTCTCGCCTCTACTTGCAGCGAAATATTTTCAATAGCTGCAAGAATAAGGTCATGCATATTTATAGAGGACCACTTTAAATTAAAGTCCTTTTTATCTAAAAGAGCCATTTGCAGCACCTTTTCCACTTGCTTATGCATGCGAATATTTTCCTGTTTAATAATTCTTGAGAAACGCAATATTTTATCTTCGTTTTTTAAGACAGCGGGGTTATTTAGGGAATCAGCAGCTAAGGAAATGGTAGCGATAGGGGTTTTAAACTCATGGGTCATGTTGTTTATGAAATCTGTTTTCATCTCTGACAACTTCTTTTGAGTAAAAATAATATATAAAGTGTAGCCAAAGCAAACCAGAATGATACCAGCAAAAAACAGGGTTGCCGCCAGGGTTTTACCTAAAGATCTTAGAATAATAGCATTTTTATTGGGGAAAAATATCCTTAATTCGCCAGGAACGGGACGCTCTCTTGGAAAAACATTAACTCTAAAAGCAGTATTCTCATCCCCAGTATTAACGTATTCTGGTAAAACATTTTCTTTTTCCTCCTCATAATTAAACTTTTTGCCATCAAGAATGATAAAACTCCCCCTTTCAAAGCCATAAATTCCGTAATGATACCTATAGCTTGGAATTTGACTATTAATACCTCTAATGGCCAACTCCTCTTTAAGAATTCCATCTAAATAATCCATTTTAATTCGATTCTCCAGATTTTTTTCTTTTTCTCTGGAGCCAAAAGGATTGAAAGAAGGGACATTACTGTTAGGGTATTTTTGGCTCATGGAAGAGAGGAAAAGGTCCTTTTCCTCATCGAGTTCCAGTTTTTTAACCACTTCATTCAGGGCACTAAAAACACTTTTTTCAAATCGCTCAGTATTCACCAGCGTGGCCGACTGAATTAGGCGTATTTGTGACCAGATCACACCAACGATGGCCATAGCCATAAGCACCAAAATTCCAAAAATGACTTTTTTATTCATATATTACAGTGTAAACCTAAGAATAAAACCGCCAGAAGCATCCGTTCTAGGAAATCCAGCTGAAGTTTTAGGTCTATTTTTCCTATAATCGAAAAAAGCCCTGAGGGAAAGTTGCCTGCTTATTTTGTATTCTGCTGAGGGAGAAAAGGTAAGTGAATAATTACCTCTGGTAGGTTCAATAATTCCCTGATCCAACAAGTGATTAAAGGTTACATCATCTCTCATGCTCAAATTGAAGGTAATATCTAAATCGTTACCTTGTGCTGCGGTATTTCTTCCTGCCGGGTCGTTATTACCCATCGGATCTGTAGTTTTGGGAACAGGTCGTCCCCCACCCTTTTTCTTGGAACCAGTTAGAAAAGGAATATCCAGATTTCTGAGTAGATAACCAAAACCAATAACAAACTCCTTACTTCTGGTTTCTGAAAGTTGATTACTAACAAAACTCATAGCCAGCAGGCGATTAACTTTATAATTTACATTAAGAGACATCCCGTTTTTCAAAGTAGCATCCACCGCAATAAGAGGGGAAAATCCCTCTTGAATCGCCACTTCGGGAATCTCGAGCCTGGCATAAAAATTACCGTTTAGTTCGTTTAAAGCCCCAGTATTTTGTGTCCTGATAAAATCGAGTCCCGAGTTGAACCTACTCACCGTGAGGGTAGATTTATAACCGTGCGTCAAGCTAAAATTCTGGAACAATTCACTGAATAAAGGAACTTTAGCTAATCCATTATATTGTAGTCTCCAGTTAATATTGGGTAACAACCCAAAAATATCCAATGGAATAGAATTGGCATCGGCGCCGGTATAAGCCGCAATAAATGCAGGAATTAAAACATCTTGCTGCGTCCTTCCATATCCAAAAGTATATCCATTTTTTGCTAAAGTAGTATCTAAATGTGTACCCTCACCCAAACGATTTGATACAGCTATTCTATTGGTTTCAAACTGTTTAAACAGATTAACCAGATCGTCTTTATCCTGGTTAAACAAGGTTTTAAGCGCTGAATAACTCATCGTCATCGTTCCAATATCTTTGGGAATGGCATGCGAAAAAACCGTTGAATTATTCAGGGTAGTATCTTTAAAGAACTGAGAATGGTTACTCGAGAAATTTTTATTAAACTCCAACTCGATTCTAAACTCTTTGAAAGGTTCAACGGTCAGACGTCCGTCATAATTTTCTGCTCTGGACTGAGCCACCTCTTGGTTCAAAAATACACTGGAAGAAATCCATCCCTTTTTAGCTATTTCATTTAGCCAATCTGAGGCAGTATAATTTTCTGCATCGCTTAGTTGGCTGATTTTAGGTTGCAGGCCAGCTACGAAATCCCAACCAGGACCTTGAAAATCGGGTCCCATTCCCATTAATTTTGCGGCTGGCATAAATCCGGGAACCACTGTACTACTTTGCAGGGTATAATTGAATCGAGCTCTTCTAAGCAATAAAAAAGGCCTTATAAACATCCTTTCTGCCATGCTGGGCTCTGACCCTTTTTTTTCTTTTTCTTCTGGTTGCACTGGTTCCTGATTTTGATCGTCGTCCTTACTTTTCTTAGATTTTGTAGCAGGCGCACCTCTATCTATTTTTCTTAAATAAGGAATTTTACTGTATATAGATTCGAAATTAAAGTCAATATTAGCCTGAATATTTTGGCTGTTCCGAATCTGATTTCCCAAACTATCTAAATTCAGAGCGGCCGCATTCCATCCATATTGACCTTGGTATTGTACTCTGGAAGTAATCCAGTCCATGAAAGGAATAACTCTGAAGGGAAGGGTATAACCCAAAGTAAAGGAGTGTTGGTAAGCTTTAGATCTGCCTAATTGCTGAATATTACTCCAAATACTATCTTTTCTAATTTGTGCAGCTGTTTCAATATTGTAATTTTCCAATAATCTGACCTCATCAGGTTCATCAATTACGGCAAAATTAGAGGCTGAGAAAGTAAATTTAATAGCCTTCGTCAAATCCCAGTTTACATTATATTCCCTGTCCCAGGAGAAGCGTTTATTAAAGAAGGTATTGTATCTGTCTTCCAGACCTGTAAACCGGTAACGAGTAGTATTAAACAATCTTGCCATTTGGGTACCGAAAGTAAATGAATTAGGCAGAGGATTGAAGTTTATTTCTGAAATCCACTTTAAGGCACTCCCTTTTAAATTTTTAAAAGGCTGAATAAAGTCACCTTTTCTTGAAAAAGCGTAATTTAAAGAACCTGTTCGTCGCACACTTTCATCAAACTCGATAAGAGGGCTTCGTTTATCTGTTTTAGTAAATGCGTAATTAAAGGAAAAGTTAGAAATATCCCAGGGCGCAGGATTACCTGGCTGTCCGCTAACCCCTCCCGTCCGTTCTTTCCGAATATTTGTGAAATTGTACCCTTGAATAGAATTAATTTCTCTGGAAAGTCTTTTTATAGAATCTCTATCTGCCAAAGAGGGAAAGGTTGGTAATTTATCTTTCAGCCTGATATCCAGATCAAAAGGGTCGAATTCCGGGGTTGTAAAATTGGTTGAATATTGAGCGAAAAGAGGTAACTTAATACCCCACGAAGCAGGGAGAAACTTATTTAGTTCAATAGATCCGGAAACATCAAAACCGGTAATAGCCTCTCTATTTCTTTGCAATACTCTTTGGTCTATGGCGCCAAAACCAATAGAGGCATAATTTCCGGCTAAACTGACATTTCCCAAATCAGCCAATTGCATGTCCAGGCGGCCTATAGCGGCTACACCCCCTCTTTCATCCAGACCAGTAAGCCTAAGTTCATTTACCCATAACTCAACATTTACCGGACTTACCTGCCCACCATTTCTATTTCTCACTCCAATCATTGCAATTTTTGCCAATCCCAGGGAAGGATTGCCTTTTATACTTATTCTGTGCTGCATTTCCGGATTACCGACGGTACCAGTGCCATCTACAATTTGGCCATATTCATCTGTTAATGAGAAGCCAGCATCATTTCTCTTGATTTTCAGGTCGGTAAAAAGAGAAAGAGCGACATCAAATTCATTTTCAGGCCTCCATACTTCTTGTTTATACTCGTCGCTAATAATATTTGCTGGCAACCTTGTGTCATCAGAAAAACGTACGGGAATTTCGTATTCGTAATAATTATTTTTAAAATCAGATCCAATACGAATAAACACCGACACATCCCCATCATTTAATTTGGGACCTACTACCTTTTCAGCATGAACAAACGCTTTGATTCTGTCATAAACGCGCATATCGAGACCCACGTTTTTAAATACCGCTTTTTCCTCTCTTTCACACAGACCTTTTATCTTCATGGTCAGTGACTGTTCATTTTGAAGGGTATTGAAAACGCCCAAAGCCTGTTGACGTTGAATACCCACGGGTAAAACATAGCTAAAAGGCTTTCTATTACTATTTTCCTCAATATTTACGGCATCTACATCAAATTGTGTTTGCGCATCACAGGGTACATTATTTTGCTCATTCAAATCTTGAGAATATCTACGCCATTGATTACGAACCAATTCCATACGCGCGAATCTAAAAGTTACCTCACTTTCAAAACCGTGTAAATACATTCTCATGAAACGGATAGAGCGAAAATCCTTTATTCCACCCACAGCTACTTTATCATTGCCATTTAAAGGAACGCGAAGTCTGTACCATATTCTTTCACCATTATCACTTTCAATTCGATCTGTGACGAATGGTGTCCTGTTAACATCTATTTCTCTTGGATTCAGGGGGTCAGCCAGGATGGGGATTTTATATTGAAAATAAGCCTCCGTTTCATTCAGCGTATTATCTCTGTTCAAATCTTCTGCATCAGGCACGTTAGTGGCCGATTGCAGCTGATTACCGCCCGAGTTAGACTTCGAGTTACCTTCAGGACCATTAAAATCTTTATATCGGCTTAACAGATCTATATTTTGAGTAAAACTTGGGTCATTAAAATTTCTGAAATTATCAGCAGCGGGGTCTGACTTTAATTTTTCTGCCGCGCGCGGATTTGACTTTGCTATACTTGATAAATAAGGCGCAAATTTTTCTACCTCCGTGGCATCATTCATACCATCAAGACCAATATCCTGTGCTAATCTGGACGCCTCATCGATATCAAAAGCGTTGGTAATTTGCTGAGCAACGGGAATAACGGACCAGTTGGTATTATCCGTTCGACGACTAGGATTTAATGGAGCGGGAAGACCATTTTCAAAAAATTTACGAGAATCTCTCAATATGTCCTCCGAAACGTTTCCAAGATTTATATATAGTTCCCCTTGCTTCTTTTCGTAATTATCTACTGGCTTTTTAGGATCAGCAGGATCTAAAAACGGACTGAGCACCCAAAATTCCAGAAACTCAATATTTGAAGATTGGAAATCATTGGTATTCAAAGCCCTCATCACCCCTGCCCATCTCGAACCTGGATTATCAAGTACCATAGAGTCGCCAATAAATTTAGCTCCTTTACTAATACCCGGATACCCACCTGGCACATCAAAGTTGTATGGGCCTCTATTTTCGGGATAGTAGGTCATATCAAAGGTAGGAATATTGGGTAGCTGGTTAGGCGCAATCTGAGCATTGGGAAATACTTCAATTTGAGGAACCTGACTTGTATAAGGATTTTTAGCATCCTGATCGGTACCTCTGGCACCCAAATCTATTCTATACCAACTTAATTTTGCTCTATTTGAGCCATAACGAAGGTCATTTACCAGAGAAGCCTCTGGAAATAAAGGATTATTATTAAAGGCATCATTTTGAGGCACAGAAGCTAGCACCCAATTGGTAACAGGCTGTCTTAGGTCTAAACTACTGGCACTTCCTTCAAAGTCGTCAATATAAACCACGCCCCCTTTGTCCCTGTTATTTTGGTTTATCGCGCGGGAATGCCCTGGTCTAATCAAAGCCGTTTCCCCTGTAAAGTTGATAGAAGATTTAGCTTTTGTGCTTATACCTGGTAAAGCATCTACTATTTTTGTTAAAAAGGGAGCATCTCGGGAAATACCAAGGTCGAACCCATAAATTGAATTATTGATGGGATCCTCCCCAATATTTACCTTTTGCGTGAAGGGTCTTTCGAAAAGTTTTAAAGCCGTTGCACCTATATTAAAATTCTTATCAACGGCATAATCAGCTCTCACACCAAACATACTTTTTGTTTGGAAGTTGAACAGGCCATTATCCTCGTAACTTACATTAACAGGAATGCCAGAATTGAGGATAGCATCATTTAAAATTCTTACGCGCCCAATATTATAATCAATTTCATAATCCACCCCTTCTCTAAGCGTCTGTCCACCACCACTAACGGTAACAGAGCCGGGAGGAATATTAAAAGCACCTAAAGAAATTTCCGACGAAACACTCGATTTATAATTACCCTTTATAACAAACCTGTTTTTCTCCTGGTACTCCTGCGCCAAAAAGAGCGTTTTTGAGTATAGTTCCGGAAAAGTATATTTTGCCCGCAGACCAACATCTTCAATTTGCTTTGCTAATGAACCGCCAAATGGCTCTAAGACAGGGAACATAACCCGGCCATTAGATAAATTAATGGTCAAACCAGGCACAAAGTCAAATATTCCGTCCGGGGTTGGATCCCCCTGTGTATTTAATTTATCAACATTAAAAACTCTGAGTAATGGTCTTCCCGCCAGATTTGTTTCTGGTAAAAATCTTTTTAAACCTTTGCCCGGATCTTCATAAAAAATATCAAGGCGAAATTCATTCTGATCAATCTGTACGGCACCAATAGGATAAATATTTTTCATCATCAAATCCCACGTTGGTACATCTGTTGTTTGAGTGGTACTTTTCAACATTTTAACGAAGAGAACCGTCAAAGAAGAGTCAGGCTTTGTATTTTCTGAGTTATTCGCTAATTCACCTACTTTGAAGGTCTTGCCATTATACGAATATTGATAAGCAACACCCACAACCTGATCGGGCTGAACGTTTATATTCAAAGTCACAAAGCCTAGTTCCGAATGAACATTGTATTCACTGGGTCTAAGTTTTCTCGCACTAACTTTTTCAAAATCTCTGGATTGATTGAGTTTAAACTCTGACTGAAGGATAGAAACTGCATTATCTATCTGTCGAATTCTTGGATCACTAATCACCCGATTATACAAATTATTTGAGCTATTATCTGGTAAAGGCTTACCCGTTAAATCCTTAGGAGCGAAGGCTGTTTGTACAGGGACTGCTGTGGGATTCACTAAAATTTCAGGTTCGCCTAAATCGGCCAGCGCAACGATATCCCTTACGTTATCTACCTCATTTCTGTCATTGGTCAACCAAACCTCAATATTTTCAAGCTTAAATAAGCTACGAATTTGAGGTAAATTTTCAAGAGCGGGTTCAAAGGCGCTACGATTGTAATGCGAAAGAAAAAAGTGCCTGTTTTCGTCGTATTGATCTGCACGAACCTCGAATTCCTGTACCTGACTTCCCCCCTGGGTTTGTATATTTTTTCTCTGTGAACGTTGCTGAGAGGCGATAGCAGTAAGGCGAAGGTGACCAAATTGAAGTTCCGTTTTTAATCCGAAAAGACTTTCCGCCCCTTGTATCAAGGAGCCTCTTAAAGGTAAACTTACATTACCGGCTTCAATTTTTTTAACAATCTCGTCCTCATTAAACAAATCACTGTTATAATTTAGTTTGATAACCTGCTTATCTACATCAAAAGTCGCATTGGTATTATAATTCGTTGCCAGATTCAATTTATCTCCAATCTTACCCGTTATATTCATTTGAATATTCATATCAAAATCAAACAAGAGTTGTCTCCTACCTGCTTCGATAATAAAAGGATTTTCCATACTTTGATAATCCATTCCAAAAGTTAGGTCAACGCCACCTTGCGGACGAATATCAATAGAATTACCACCAAAAAGCCTGTCAATCAGACTAGCTTTCACATCTACGGTAGATAAAGGATTTAAGGAACCTGTATTATTTTCAGAACCAATACCCGCTAATTGCCTGAAATATTTTTGATAATCTTCAACTTCTCTTTTTTTCAAATACTGATCAAATGACATATAAGAAGGATATTGAAAATCATCCTCCCCAATCTTTTCCGTCATGATATATTTATTGGTCATCGGGTCATAAGTAACCTTTTTTTCAATAATAGACGGATCTTTTAAATCGATAATATTTACAGGTTTTGCTATACTGAAATTGTCTTTACGTTCTTTAATAGCGGGTAAAGTATCTCTTGAAACCTGGGGTTTTACGGGGGGCAAGAACCTAAGCAGATAGGGGTTCTCTTTACCCCAAGACGGTAAATTACCTCCAGAAAGATTTTGGAAAGTGATTACACCTACAAATAAAAAGAATAATACGATGGCTGAATATTTCATGTTAAACAAAGGAAAAGTCGTTAAGGTGCAAATTTCAGCCCCTTGTATTAATAAATAAATATTTCCAACTCATTGAGAAAGAAGCTTAAGCGCTTTTTTAATCAAATCTTCAACATTCTCCGTGGGGGACGAATCCTGTAATATTTGCTGTATGGCCTTTTGAACTAACCCACGGTTAAATCCTAAAGCTACCAAAGCCGATAACGCTTCATCTCTAATTGTATTGTATGACGGGTTGTTAGAAAATACTCCTTCCCCACTGTCTTTAACCATTTTATCTTTCAAATCTAAGATAATTCTTTTAGCTGTTTTGGGTCCAATCCCCTTTGCTTTTCTAAAAATTTCATCTTGTTCGCTTAAAATTGCTAATCTGATTTCGTCCGGTGAAATAGATGATAATAATACTTGAGCCGTAGTAGGTCCTACCCCGCTGACACTGATTAATAATCGAAAAAGCGTTCGTTCTTTATCTTCAGAAAATCCATAGAGCGTATGACTATCTTCTTTTATAAATTGATGTGTTAACAAAAATATGGTAGGCGTATCCGGCATTTGAGAATAGGTGTGTAAGCTAATAAAAACCTGGTATCCAACCCCTCCCGCTTCTAAAACAACAAAAGTGGGACATTTAAAAGTCATTGTACCTCTAAGGTGAGTAATCATGGTATAATTTTGATAAACAGATGCAAAGGTAAAAAAACAATCTCTATGTAAAAGAATTTCCTACAAAGCATATCTTTACATTTCAATTTAAAAAATGAAAAATACTAAAATTAATATTCTTCTTCTTGGAAGTGGTGGACGTGAACATGCTTTGGCGTGGAAGATTAGTAAAAGTGAACGATGCCAACAATTATTTATTGCTCCAGGAAATGCTGGAACACGTTTACACGGCACCAATATTTTTCTAAATCTTTCCGACCTTGATGCTATCCGTGCTTTGGTTTTAAGGGAAGATATACAGATGGTCATCGTCGGACCCGAGGAACCTCTGGTAAATGGTATTGTAGATTTTTTTGAATCTGATAGCGCACTGTCTCACGTTTTAGTAGTGGGTCCATCGGCAAAAGGTGCACAATTGGAAGGAAGTAAAGCTTTTGCTAAAATATTCATGGCGGAACAATCTATACCTACCGCGGCTTATAAGTCCTTTACTCCCGATACGCTCAACGAAGGACTTCGTTTTATTTCTGAAACTGTGGGTCCGTACGTTCTAAAAGCAGATGGTCTGGCGGCTGGAAAAGGGGTTGTTATTTTAACAGATGCAGAAGAAGCTAAAGTGGAATTAACCGCCATGTTAGGCGGAAAATTTGGAGCAGCATCCTCTTGTGTGGTCATTGAACAATTTTTAGATGGAATAGAATTTTCTGTGTTTGTCCTTACAGACGGCGTTAAATATGTCCTTTTTCCGGAAGCCAAAGACTACAAAAAAGTGGGAGAAGGAGATGTCGGATTGAATACAGGCGGCATGGGCGCTATTTCTCCCGTTCCTTTTTTTGATACGCAAATGGTTCAAAAAGTGACTTCACGCATCATTGAACCTACCCTTAAAGGCCTTCAAAAAAACAATATTTCTTATAAAGGATTTATTTTTTTTGGTCTTATATCAGTAGCTGCCGAACCTTTTGTTATTGAATATAATTGCCGCTTGGGAGACCCGGAAACGGAAGCTATTATCCCACGACTGACCTCAGATATTGTCTCCCTTTTTTATGATTTACACGAACAAAAATTAGGAGAAAATCCAATAGAGATAGATCCCCGGTTTGCTGCTACAACTATGTTGGTATCAGGTGGATACCCTGGAAATTATGAAAGTAATTTACCAATAACTCTCCCCGATGAAGTGGCAGAATCTTTTGTTTTTCATGCAGGTACAGGTCTGGATGACCAGGGCGGCATCGTCACTAAAGGTGGCAGAGTTTTGGCTATTACTTCCCTTGACGCTGATAAAAGTAAAGCGGAAGAAAAAAGCAGATGGCTCGCAGATAAAGTTTATTTTAAAAATAAGTATTACCGAAAAGATATTGGATTTGACTTATGATTATTTTCAAACAATCTTTCTCTTAATAATTCGTTATCATCGGTAATTTGTTTTCGTTTTTAACTAGTCAGATATATTTTTTAATTTTGTTCTTTCAAAAAAGAAAAATTATCACTTAAACTATACATTGCTATGTATTTTCATAAAATCAATTTTCTCTCTGTTTTATTTTTATTCTTATTTTCAGGTTTTGCCAGCGCTCAAAATGAAGAAGAGGTATTATTTACCGTAAATAATACTCCTGTTACCATCGGTGAATTCAAATATATTTACGCCAAAACAAATGGAGCCAATGCAAATTTCACCAAGGCCTCATTACAGGAATACCTGGATTTATACACTAAATTTAAATTAAAAGTAGAAGAAGCAAAGGCACAAAAAATAGGTAATTTACCTGATATAAAAGAGGAACTACTCGGTTACCGAAGACAACTTTCTGATGCATATATACTGAATAAAGAAGTGACAGGAAAGCTAGTTAGAGAGCTTTATGACCGTTCTTTAGAAGATGTTGATATTAGTCATATTTTATACACAATCTCCGATAGCGCACCTAAAGATGATTCCTTAAGTGCCAACAGATTTTTGATGGACCTTTATGCAAAATTAAAAAATGGTGCAGATTTTGAAGAATTTGCAAGGAATTATAGTCTGGACAGGTCCTCGAAGACCAATAGTGGGCATATTGGATTTATTAATGTTCCTTTCCCTAACGGGTTTTACGATTTAGAAACAGCCGCTTATTCAATGGCGCCCGGGGACATTTCATTGCCCATTTATACACCCGCAGGTCTTCACCTGTTAAAGGTGAATGCCAGACGTCCAGCCCGCGGCGAAATAGAAGGTGCACATATTTTGATAAGAAAATCAGGTGAAGGTGAAAATCCTTTTACTCCAAAAAATAAAATAGATAGTATTTATGCCCTTTTAAACGCGGGTTCAAGTTTTGAAACACTAGCAACAACCTTTTCAGAAGATGACAAAACGGCAAGTAAAGGCGGATACATAGGTGTCTTTGGAATTAATAAGTTTGAACAAGCGTTTGAAGATGCAATTTATAAACTTGAAAAAGATGGAGAATATAGTCAACCCGTGCAAACCAATTTAGGCTGGCATATCATTAAACGTATTTCCAGAAAAGCCATCCCAAATTTTGAAACCTCAAAATCAAATCTCGAGGCAGCTGTTCGTCAGGATTCACGCTATGCTTTTGCTAAGGAAAATATGTTTAATCAGATTAGGTTAAATGCTGGCTTTGTTGAAAATAAAGGAGCACTCAATCAATTAGTTCCTTTTGTAAACGATACATTCTACACTTTCCGTTGGAAAATACCCGCTCAATTGCCAGCAGAGAATTTATTTACTTTGGCAAACCAGACCTATACTCTGGTAGATTTTGCTCAGTATCTTGAAAAATCTGCCCGATTACGCTTCAGATTGAATCAACAAGATTCAGTTCCTTCCATGTTGACAAAATTATATGAAGACTATTTAGAGAACGAAACATTAAAACTGGAGGAGAGCCAGTTAGAAAAAAAATATCCTGAATTCAGACACCTTTTAAGAGAATATGAGGAGGGCATTTTACTTTTCGAAATTACCAGACAAACCGTTTGGGATAAGGCAAGTCAGGACTCACTGGGCCTCGCTAACTTTTATAAGCTGGTTCAAGGAAAATACACCTGGAACGAAAGAGCGTTGACTACCCGCTACACATTGAAAGCTTCCGCAAAAGAGCAAATTGCTCAAATTCGCGATTTCGCAAAAACACATAAAAAGAATGAGGTGCTCATTCGCTTTAATAAAGACGATAACCAGATACTTAGTGCTGAAGAGGTTACCATAGAGAAAGGAAAATCTATTGAAGCGGGTCAATTGGGTACGCAATGGAAGTCTGGCATTGTAACCAATGCTGCGCTAAACCCAACGTCAAACGATATGGAATTTTATAAAATTGAAAAGATTTTACCCGTTAGTACTAAAGCACTCGATGAGTCGAAAGGTTATATCATAGCAGATTATCAAGATTTTCTTGAAAAAGAATGGGTCGATAGTCTAAGAAAAAAATATGCTGTTCAGATTTCAAAAGCCGCTTTTGAAAGCCTTATTAAACAATGATTTCTTTAATCAAATTCTTATTGGTTTGTCTTGTTCTTCTTGGTTTTTCATGTAGCGAGGATATTCAAACTAATAATGGCAACTTTCTGTTAGCTCGTGTTTATAATAAATCTTTATACATTAAAGATTTAGAAGGAATGTTTCCTCCGGGAACTTCCGCTTATGATAGCTCTCTCATTACCAATGCCTATACCCAACGCTGGGTTAGAGACGCTGTTTTACTGTATGAAGCTGAAAACAATCTTCCTAAAGATTTAAACATTGACAGGCTTGTGCGTGATTACAGATCTTCCTTAGTTCGCAATAATTATGAACAGGTACTATTGGAGCAGTTGATGGAAACTGAAATATCGAAAGAGGAACTTGCTAATTTTTATGATAAAAATAAGATCCAATATCAATTGGATAACCCCATCGTAAAAGCAAACGTTGTCGTTGTCCCAAAGATTATTTCCGTAAAAGATAGTTTAAAATACCTTTGGAAAAATGCTACCGACATTAATCTGGCACGGTTAAAAAATATTTGTGAAGAATACGAATTGGCTCATATTCTTGACGGTAGTAAATGGAACGAATGGGAAAATCTAGCTATTTATCTGCCAAGAAACATAAGTTTTGAGGAGTTTTCCAGAAAAGGAAAGGACTTCAGCATTCAGGATGGTGAATTCGACGTTTGGGTGAAAATACTGGATAGTAAAAAGCCGCAAGAAATTCCACCCATAGAATATGTAGAGGAACAGCTCAAAAGAATGCTTCTTTTAAGCAGGAAAACAAAATTGCTCGAAGAGAAAAAAGAAGATATGTTTGATATTGCTAAACGGAAAGGTCAGATTGAAATTTTTTATCTAAAGTAAATTTTTAGTGTCCTCTTAAGTAATTAACCAACTATTCCTTTCATCTTTGTATCTTTTTAGTTAATACCCTTACTTATGTTAAAATATATTCTATCTCTATTTCTTGCCGTACAGTGCTTTATCAGTTTTGGTCAAGTACAAGTAATGGATAAAATTATTGCTACCGTGGGCGGTGAACTTATATTGCTTTCTGAACTGGAGGAACAATTTGCCCTTGCTTTGTCTCAAAAGAGTGATTTACCACAGAACGCCCGCTGCGAAATTTTAGAGCAATTATTAACCAGTAAGTTGTTGATTAATCAGTCTAAACTGGATAGTATAGAGGTAGGTGATGATGAAGTTGAAAATCAACTGGCTGCAAGAATTGATAGAATTTTGTCCTTTATGAACAATGATATCAAGCAATTTGAAGAATACTACGGACAGTCTGTAAATGATGTAAAGGAACAGTTTCGGACTGATTTAAAAAATCAGCTTCTTTCTGAAAGGATGAGAAGCGAAATCATGAAGGATATTACGATCACCCCTTCTGAAGTTAAATCATTTTTTTCAAAAATACCAAAAGATTCACTACCCTACTTTAACTCGGAAGTCGAAATTGGTGAAATTGTTATCGTCCCTAAAGTAAACGAAACTCAGCGACAGATAACTATGAATAAACTAGAAGGAATCCGAAAAAGAATTGTTGAAAATAATGAAGATTTTGCGGTGCTGGCTGGAAAATTTTCTGCAGACGGATCTGCCCAAACGGGAGGTGATTTAGGTTGGGCCACCAGGGGAAAATATGTTCCTGAGTTTGAAGCAGCAGCCTACAAACTCGAAATAAATGAAATTTCTGATGTCGTTGAGTCCCAATTTGGTTTCCATCTAATTCAATTAATGGGACGCAGAGGTAATAGCATCAATGTGCGTCATATTCTTTTAAGACCTGAAATTACGGAGGAGGATTTTGATTTAGTCAGACGAAAACTAGATTCTGTTCGTACCCTTATCCTTAAAGATTCTATATCATTTTCCTTCGCGGTCAAAAGATTCTCCTACGACAAGGCACAATCATATAATAATGATGGCAGAATGGTTAATCCTGTTACCGGGAATACTTTCTTCGAAGTAGGTGATTTAGATCCTGATATTTATTTTGCCATTGATACGCTTAAAGTTAAAGGTATTACGGCACCTATTGAATTTAGGGATCCATCTGGAGAGGTTCAGTTTCATATTATCCAATTGCAATCAAAAACACCTCCTCATAAAGCAAATTTGCTTCAAGATTACTCTAAAATTCAAAAAGCATCTATCGAATCAAAGAAAAATGAATATATAAATTCGTGGATAGACGACAAAATAAGTTCAACCTTCATTAGATTAGAAAAAAAATATTCAACTTGTCCGAACCTGGATATATGGATTAACCAAAGCAGAGGTGCTAATTAACAAGTAATTAGTAAGTTGCATATATTAAAAAATAAAGCCAGGGCATTACACCCTGGCTTTATTTTTAGGCTCAACCGCCATTTTCAATAAAAGTACACTTAATAGAAGAAAGGCAACTAATCCAACCATATCACCTGTTGACCCCATGGCGTTTCCCCAACCTGTATTTATTTTAGACATGAGCGAAACAGGATTACCCTGGGCATCATTACCTATATTAGTACCCATAAAAATAGCGACTAAAATACCCGTAAGTGCCCCACCGGCAATCAAACCGGAACTGAATAATGCCCCCGGACCAATTTCAGAATCATCTTTTTTCTTATTAAATTTATCAGCGATTAGTTTAATCAATCCTCCCATAAAAATGGGTGAAGTAGTTGAAAGAGGTAGATAAGCACCTACGGCAAATGCAAGAGAGCTAATACCACACAATTCAACCATTGCGGCAATACCCATCCCCGCGATAACCAAACCCCATGGTAACTGCTGGTCTAATAATCCCTTAATTACCGTAGCCATCAGGGTTGCCTGTGGTGCAGGAAGAGGATTTGGATGCGCTGCAGTAGCTTCACCAATACCCAAAGTACGCTCTAATAACAACAGCGTAAAGCCAATAGCTACAACCGAAGCCAGAACACCTATAAGTAATCCAATTTGTTGTCTCCAAGGCGTCGCACCCAATAAATAACCAGTTTTCAAGTCCTGGGAAGTAGCCCCCGCATTCGCTGCTGCAATACAAACCATTGAACCGACGACTAAAGCCACCGATTGATAGGCAGAATCGGTCCAGCCAATACCTAAAAAAATCAAAGCAGTGGCCATTAAGGTAGCTATAGTCATACCAGATACTGGATTAGAAGAACTTCCAATGAGCCCAACAATCCTTGAACTAACAGTGACAAAGAAAAATCCAAAAACGAGGATTAACAGCGCGGAAAAGAAATTAGTGGGCAGATTAGGTAAAACCATCATCAAAACCAATAAAACCAGACTTCCAATCAATACAAAATATAAAGGTAAATCCTTCTCTGTTCTCGGTATTGACTCACTACGCTCAGTTGATTTTCCCTGTAGTTTAAAATCCTTTAAAGAATCTCTGAAAGCATTGACAATCGTTGGAAGAGACTTAATCAGCGTAATAATTCCTCCAAAAGTTACTGCACCAGCACCTATATATCGAATATACCTGCTCCAGATTTCATCGGGAGACATATCGCTAATCAATTTTACTGTTTCCGGCGCAAAAGGAACCGTTAAACCCTCGCCTATGAGTGTAATGAGCGGAATAAGTACCAACCAGGAAAGAACGCCTCCAGCCACCATGACCCCAGCGATTCTTGGACCAATAATATACCCAACGCCTAAAAGTTCAGGCGTAATTTCACCATTAATAGTACCATTAGGTAAAGCAGACGTCTTCTTGAAAATTAAGGCTGGCACTTCTTTCCAAAGTCCAAAAATAGACATTGCCGCTTTATACATAAACGCAATGCCAAGGCCCAAAAACACTTTACCAGCTAAATCGCCGCCCTTTTCCCCCGCAATTAACACATCGGCACAAGCTGTCCCTTCCGGGTAAGGAAGATTTCCGTGTTCCTTCACGATGAGGGCGCGACGGAGTGGAATCATAAAAAGCACGCCTAAAAAGCCTCCAATAAGAGCCAGTACGAAAATCTGGAAATATTCAAAATATTGCCTTCCCCCTTCTAAAAAAAGTAAAGCTGGTACAGTAAATACAACGCCTGCTGCCACGGATTCACCCGCAGAACCTATGGTTTGTACCATATTACTTTCTAAAATAGTGGCTTTCCCCCATTTTTTAAAAAAGGAAATAGCCAAAACTGCAATAGGAATGGATGCGCTGACCGTTAAACCCACTTTTAATCCTAAATATACCGTGGCAACACCAAAGATTATACCCAAGAAAACACCAGGAATAATAGCTTTCATCGTTAATTCCGGAAGCTGCTGCTCCGCAGAAATAAACGGCTTGAAGGTAGATTTTTCCATTTTTATAAGTAGTATTTAACGTTTAATGAACTCCGTGCATCCATTTTTTTAATGTAGGGGATATAAAAAACAAAATAGCGGCTACCCCCAACACGATATATACGCCCCAATTCATGTAAACGTCAATGAAGCTCTGTAATTCCATCGCTTTAGTGGCACCCTCAGGCGGAGAAGCTATTAATTTACCTAAATAGCCCCCAATCTTGTGCCCAAAGGCAATGGAAACAAACCAGGACCCCATTACAAATCCAACGGTTTTAACCGGTGAAAGCTTAGTAACCACAGAAAGCCCCACTGGTGAAAGACTTAATTCACCCGTTGTGTGGAATAAATACATACCTAAAACGAAGACAATGGGGATCAATCCTCCCTCATTTACCTCCGGAAGAATAGATTTAGCCCCTATCACAATGATAAAATATCCTAATGCTATCTGAAGCATGGCATAAAAGAATTTCATAGGTGTCCTGGGTTCTAATTTTTTTCTACCAAGCACTGTCCAGATCCAGGTAAATACAGGAGCAAGTAAAATGATAAATAAAGCATTGACCGACTGGAACTGCGAGGTTTCAATGCCATGTTTGTTAACGTATCTATCTGTTAGAATATTTATAGAACCTCCTGCTTGTTCAAATAGAGCCCAGAAAATCATGTGGACAAAAAATAAGGCCATAAAAACGAGTAATCGCTGACCTTCTTCCTTTTCATCTGATTTAAATGCATTA
This sequence comes from Saprospiraceae bacterium, assembly GCA_049241465.1. GTDB lineage: Bacteria > Bacteroidota > Bacteroidia > Chitinophagales > Saprospiraceae > BJGN01. The sequence continues at coordinate 29,190 of JBMLQR010000119.1, forward strand.
AATAGAATATATCCCAATATACCAAAACCAACAAGAAGTAAAATATAGTCAGTTATTTCTTCTGCCTGAATAAGGAATGAAAAAACAGGCACCAATAAAAAGGCGCCAAGAAGAACAGCCCATTCTCTGTTTATCCCTGCAATAAAAGAGGATTTCAAAAAAGGAATATCAGGCGGTAGTCCCTTCCCTTCAAAAACGGCTCTGTTTTTATAGAAAACAATGACTCCTGTGAGCATTCCTAAGCCAGCGAGCAAGAATCCAAGAGAATAATGAACCTCTCTGGCAAGATAACCGCAGGTTAATGGCGCCAAAAAAGCACCAATATTTATACCCATATAAAAAATAGTGAACGCACTATCCTTTCTATTGTCGTTACGGTCGTAAAAAGTACCAAGGAAACTCGAAATATTTGGTTTGAAAAATCCATTTCCAATGGCTAAAAAGCTTAATCCAACAAAGAATAATAATTCCGTATCGCCATTGAAAGCATTATAGGCAAGGACAATTTGACCAAAAGACATAAATAAACCGCCCGTAATAATAGCCTTTCTAAATCCAATGAGCTTATCAGCCAACATACCTCCTAATAATGGCGATGCGTATAATAAGGCATTAAAAGCACCATAAACACCGTAAGAAGCTCCGTCGGCATCAGATTGGCTTAATTTATCAAATAACCTTGAGGTCATATATAAAATGAGGAATGCGCGCATTCCATAAAAGGAAAATCTTTCCCATAATTCTGCAAAAAACAAAGTAAATAACGCTTTTGGGTGCATTTTTCTTTGCGATAGTACCACTATCGGTACCCAAATGAGTACGAATACCCATCCTGCAATTAATAAAGCTAAACCTGCATTCATTTTATATATAGATGTTAAAGGTTGATGAAATTAAATGTTGAGAAAAATAAAGTTAACAAAATAGTTGAATAAATAGATAGCTTCACTAAATAAAGCCACTATTGATTCTCGTTTTTATCCATTTTTGGGGTTAATGATTCCACTTCCACCTTCCAACCTGCTCCTTCTGCCATAAATTTGATGAGATCCAATATTTCTAAACCTTGCTTTTTAGCCTTAATCATTAATTCTCCGGTAGCTGCCTTTTTGGCAATCATTTCCTTCGCATTTTTCTGAATCTTATTATAATCCTTCTCAGAAAATGAATTAAAAGAACCCTGACTTATGTCATAATAATCAATCTGATGGTCGATAGAAATAATTTCTGGTTCAGTGGGTACGTTTCGAATGTATAATGTCCAGGTTTCTTTATCCAGGTCAAATTTCAGATTATTTAAATCGAACCCGACCGACACCTTGGCTTTCACCCGCATAATGGCCTTTTTCCGAAAGATCCACCAATCGTAGCCCCAAAAATCCTCATATCGGTAAAGCTCTGAATAGTAACCCTCTATGGTAACCATTTTAGCTACAGATTGAATTTTCTCCAACAGAATGGTCGATTCCTCTATTCTGTTTTCATTATTTTCCTTTTCACTCTGATATAGTGCAAAAAGATATCCTGCACCAAATAATGCCAGGATTAAAATAATACCCATAAAAAGTTTGATGCCCTTCGTCATTGTTTTTTTCGAAAATATACGAAAAAAGCTAAATATTTTATTACCTTTCCAATGTTCCGCCAAATAGTAATCAAGTTATATTAGTATCCACAATTTATTCCACGTAATAAATTATTTATCTATTATGAATCTTGAACAACTCATCGGGTCATATACTACAGGAAGGAGCTGGGATGAAATGCTCGAAGGTAAAGTAATCCGTGCTCCTTATCAGGCACTTATGACATCAATGGGACAAATGCCCCTCGATGAATTACTAAGGAAAGAGCAATACGCCAGCGAGTTATTTATGAATCAAGGCATAACTTTTACGGTGTATAGTGATAATGCCGGTATTGAAAGAATTTTTCCCTTTGACATTATTCCCCGCATTATTACCACTTTGGAGTGGGAACAAGTGACCCAGGGTATTAAACAGAGGTTAAAAGCCCTCAATCTTTTTTTAAATGATATTTATCACGATCAAAATATTTTAAAAGATAAAATTATACCGGCATCCCTCATTGCCTCCTGCCCGCATTTTACAAGAGAAGTTTATGGCATTAATGTGCCCCATGATATTTATGTACATGTTTCAGGTATTGATTTAATTAGAGGCGAGGATAAAGCATTTTATGTCCTGGAAGATAATTTAAGAACGCCTTCCGGGGTCTCTTATATGTTGGAAAACCGGGAGGTGACAAAACGAATATTTCCGTCTTTACTTACTGAAAATAAGGTGAGTATGGTTGGAAATTATCCATTACTACTCCACGCAAATCTCATAGCCCTTTCTCCCCGACAAACCAATAATCCTATCGCTGTTATTCTTACTCCCGGGGTATTTAATTCTGCCTATTATGAGCATACTTTTTTGGCGCGCCAAATGGGTATTCCACTGGTAGAAGGCAGTGATTTACTTGTTGATAATCATAAGGTTTTTATGAAAACTACCCATGGTTTAGTGCAGGTTGATGTAATATACAGAAGAGTAGATGATGATTTTTTGGATCCCATTACCTTTAATTCGGGGAGTATGTTAGGTGTTCCCGGCCTGGTAGGTGCCTACAGAAAAGGTAATGTGGCTATAGCCAATGCATTAGGGAATGGCGTAGCCGATGACAAGGCCGTTTATGCCTACGTTCCTCAAATGATAAAATATTATCTTAACGAAGATCCGATTTTACCAAATATACCTACCTATCATTTAGAAAATCAGGAAATACGTGATCACGTATTTAAAAATATTCATCAGATGGTCTTAAAACGAACCAACCAATCTGGTGGTTATGGAATGCTAATGGGCAATAAGACAACCGATGAAGAGGTGAATGCTTTTAAGAAAGCAGTAGAAGAAAATCCCAGAGAATTTATAGCTCAACCCATTATTCAACTTTCAACCGTGCCTTGCCTCATCGATGGGAAATTGGTGGCAAGACACGTAGATCTGAGACCTTATGCTCTTTGCGGACCTTCCGGCATTGAAATCGTGCCCGGTGGCCTCACAAGAGTGGCTCTTAGAGAGGGTTCTATGGTGGTGAATTCATCTCAAGGTGGAGGTAGTAAAGATACCTGGATTATTAATTAATAATAAAGTAACCCCATGAAAATGCTTAGTAGAATAGCTGATTCGATGTATTGGTTGGGGCGATATATGGAACGTTCCGAGGGAATGTTGCGTATGCTGCATACCCAATATGTTCTGTCTCTTGACAAAAGTCCGTCTGAGTTAAATAGCATGCAGTCATTATTGCATGTATTTTCCAATCTCCAAAATGAACAAGAGGCGTTAAAGCCTACTACCGCTCATCAGATTATTCAATTCCTTCTGATTGAACCGAAAAATGAAAATTCTCTGCGCATTTTATTGAACAGAGCCCGCGAAAATGCCCGAGGTATGCAAGATCATATAACCAAAGAGGTTTGGGAACAAGTCAATCAAATGTACCATATTATTAATAATCCTAAAACAGTATCACAATTACAAAACAACGAAGGATTGCCCGTTATCGAATCCCTATTGAAAAATTGCTTGTTATATACCGGAATTACCGATGCTACCATGCCCAGAGGTATGGGTTGGAACTTTATGGGCTTGGGAAAATTCACGGAAAGAACTTTATTAACGCTCGAACTGGGTGATTTCTTTTTTGAGTCCATTCAATATGACCTTAATCAAAATAAAGATATTCTATATTGGCGAAATTTGTTGTTCTCTCTCTCTGGTTACGAATTTCACTTAAAAAATTATAGGAATTTTGATTACAATTTCAATGTGCTTCATCAGGTTATGCTTCACCCTCAATTTCCTCACTCCGTCCTTTATTGTTTAGGCAGAATGCGGAATTATTTGAATCAGGTGATCGGAGAAAATAATTCTCCCATGAATGCCCCACTCTTGAATCAATTTGGAAGACTTATAAGTCAGGTTGAATTTGCCGATGTCGAATATATACGCAGAGATAACTTAAAAAAGTTTCTCCATGACACCAAATCAAGTATTTATCCGTTCACTCACACGCTTGGTCAAACTTTTTTTGATTACTATTAAACTTACCTACGAATGCCTGTATTCAACATCCACCATATTACTCGATATGAGTATGAAAAACCTGTAAAAGAGAGTGTAAATGAAATAAGACTTTTCGGGTTGAATTGTCCGGAACAAGAAATTTTACAGCAGGAAATTCTTATAACTCATCAACCTGACGTTCAAATTTATAAAGATTATTACGGCAATAAAGTAGGCTTATTTTCTATTTCCGGTGCCCACAAATCATTACAAATTGAAAGTAAAATGTTGGTTAGAACTATTATTAATCAAACTAACCCATTAGACTCCGAGGCAGATTTTGAAGCGTTAAATATCGATGTCGCCGACAACATTCTTTTGCTCGAATGCCGACGGTACGACCCTATTCATAAACAAGCTATTATCGAAGATATTGCCACCGAAGTATCTCAAAATGAAAAGAGACTGGTTAAAATAGTAGAAAATGCCAGTAATTATGTTTTTTCCAACTTTGTATATACCAAAGGAATCACCAATATTTTCACAACGGTCGATGAAATTCTATCCCATAAAAGAGGCGTTTGTCAAGATTTTGCCCATTTGCTCCTGCAGATTTTAAGAACACTACAAATTCCCTCAAGGTATGTTAGTGGTTATATTTGTGCCAATGCAGATGGAATGAGAGGTCAGGGCGCCACCCATGCATGGGTAGAAGCCTGGATACCTACTCTTGGGTGGGTAGGTATAGATCCTACGAATAAAGTTTGGGTAAATCATTTTCATGTGAAATTATCAGTAGGAAGGAATTTTACAAACTGTACCCCCACCAAAGGCATCTATAAAGGTAATGCCAGGCAAAATTTGACGGTGTATGTGTCCGTTGGCTATGAGGACGGCTTAACTTACGAGGATACAAATAAGGTTCTTCTCGAAACCGAACCATTTACAACTGACCAAATAGCCATTGATTATATGGCAAACCAGCAACAATAAACAAAAAATATTTTTTAGTCCATAGAATACTTATTTCCTATTGTTCCGTAACTTTCTATTTCTTAACTTAGAGAAATAAATATTCTAAATGTTAACGAATAAACAGATTATAGATTATCATCGGGATGGTTTTCTGGTGGTTAAAGATTTCTTTTCATCCGCTGAAATTGATTTGCTATATCAAACGGCTACCGACGAATCGGTAGTAGATCATGCCTTCGATCTGAATGACCAGGAAGGAAAAAAAACAAAATTAACGCTTTGGTTTACCGCAGGTGACGACCCATTTGGATTAATGTCTCGTTGTAAACGAATGATAGACAGTGTTCAATCATTACTTGGCGAGGGAGAAGTTTGCCATTTTCACTCTAAGGTGATGCAAAAAGAACCCAGAGTGGGCGGCGCCTGGGAGTGGCACCAGGATTATGGCTATTGGTATAAAAATGGCTTTTTATTTCCCGAAGCTATGATTTCTGTTATGGTGGCTTTAACGGACGCTAATAAAGCCAATGGTTGTTTACAGGTATTGCGTGGGACACATAAAATGCAAAGGTTCGAGCATCATTTTGCCGGAGAACAACAAGGCGCTGACGAGACTTTTGTCACCGAAGCAGCTAAAATTTCTGACCTCATTTATTGTGAATTAACAGCGGGAGACGTACTCTTTTTCCACCCCAATGTATTGCATAGATCTGAAGCTAACTTATCAGAGTATGCCCGTTGGTCTGTTATTTCCGCCTATAATTTGTCTTACAATAAACCCTTCAGGGAAAAACATACTTCCTGCATAACCCCTGTCTCCGTCGTTCCCGATGAGTCCTTGTTAAATGAAAAAAATAGCAAGGTAGAAAACGCAGATTTTTTACGAAAAGAACAAGAAATAACCCTAAAAATTGAAAAGTAATGGCTAAAGTATGCATTCTTGGTGGTGGCTTTATCGGTCGCTTTTATGCCGAATCACTTTGTGGAAGAAGAGGGAAAGATGAGGTTAAAGTCATTTACGCCAGAAGAAAAGAGACGGCTGAAAGATTTGCGAAGGACTATGAAGTCCCTTTTTTTACTACCGATATGGAAGAAGCCATCGTTCATCCCGATGCAGAGTTTATAGTTATTGGACTACCTAATAATTTGCACGAAGAAGCTGTTATGCTATGTGTCAAACATAAAAAAGCGGTTTTATGTACCAAACCTTTAGGCAGAAATGCAGCTGAAGCCCTTAGAATGACATTAGCTTGCGAGGAAGCGGGTATTTTTGCAGGCTATTTAGAAGACCTTTGCTATACCCCCAAATTTCTGAAATCACTTAAAAGTGTACAGGCAGGTGCCATCGGTAGAATATTGTGGGCAAAATCAAGGGAAACTCATCCTGGTCCACATTCCGATTGGTTTTGGGATATTGAAAAGGCTGGCGGTGGTGCCGTACTGGATTTAGGATGCCATTGTATCGAAATCTCCAGAAGTTTTATTGGTAAAGATGTGTTACCCGTAGAAGTAATGTGCTGGGCCGACACACAGGTTAAACCCATAGATGCGGAAGACCATGCTATCGGTCTGGTTAAATATGAAAATGGTGCGATAGGTCAATTTGAAGTTTCCTGGACATTTCGGGGAGGTATGGATTTGAGAGATGAAGTGATGGGTACCGAGGGTACTATCTGGTTAAATTCCTTTCTCAGGACTGGATTTGAAATGTACACCAGTGGAGCGGGAAATGCCTACGTTGCCGAAAAGGCTGAAAGCACATCGGGATGGCAATTTCCTGTTGGGGATGAGGCACACGAATTAGGTTATCCTAACATGTTTAATGATATGTTTGATTCCTTTGAAAAAGGCACACCACCCCGCGAATCCTTTTACGACGGTTATGTGGTGAATGCCATTATTGATGCAGCTTATAAATCAGCTAAAACCAAATTGTGGGAACCCGTTGTGCTTCCAATTTGGAGAGGCCAGACAGGACTTTCAAAACCTTCCGTTTATGTTGATTTTGATGCACAACACTGGTTCATTAAGGAAGAAATATTACCTAATGGAGATAAAAAAGTGATATTGAAAAATAAGGAAACAGGGGTAATCACTGAAAAAGTAACACGCCAAGATTAGTTATCGTCCAGTTTTTATAATTGCCGTAGGTAACTTAATTTTAAGATGGCATGCTGCTCATTTTGATTTATACCATCAAATCTTTCAAATCCTCGTTTGTTTAACACCAAATAAATGAACGAAAGAGGTCTGTATTCCCATGAAATACGAATGTTGTAATTTTTCAACTTGTTTTCTGCATTTTGTTGATAAAACCCCACCAGCTGAAGTCTTGGATTTAAGGCAAATCTTCCTTCAATACTAAATAAATCAATGGTTTCGGAGATACCATTTTCACCTAATTTTTTGACAACATTCCGATTTACCCGTCCCAGTAAAGAAAAATGAGGAATGGGAGCAAATTGCATGGTAAGATCCAAAGAACTCAATTTACCGTCAAAGTAATTTCCCCAGCTAAAATCAGAAAAAATATTTAACATTTTTGAGGGATCTGAACTTAGGAAAATCTGATTCCTTTGATAATTATACGTTCCTGTTTGAATGCGAACGCCGAGAGGTTCAAAAGGTTCCGTTAAGTTTTGATAAGCAAAATAAGTACCATATCCAATAAAACCCCCATTTTGTAAATTGAAGAATAGCGGCCAAAGGTTTACCTGCCTTTCAATAAGTTTTCCTGTAGAAGCCTGGTGATATATCTCTATATTCAGCCCAGGTTCAAAGGCTCGAATGACTTTTTTAAACGGCAAATGTTTTCCACGATAAAAAATATTTACGCCGGGCGTCGATCCAATTACATCCGTTCTGGAGACAAATCCAAGTTCAGGATTAAAACTTTTATTGACGATAGATTGGGTCCACCAAAATTTCAATTGATTGGTGGCATAAAAATACTGCGCATAACCTGCAAATCCTGACTTTTCTCCATTTGAATTGCTAGTATTTACTAACATCGTATTTAAGGAATGAGATTGTCCCATACGAAAAAAGCCATCTAACATACTGGTAGCGTGAATGCCATTTGGCCCTTCTTTTAAGGCAACCAAGGCACCAATCCTGTGTTGTTCGCCCAGGTTTTCTGAAAATCTGCCTATAAAAAACCGGGTTGGATCCTCTCCGTTAAAACCCCGTTGCTGAATGGCCATTACGCCTGCATTTCTCTTTAATGACCGGTAAACGTATCTACTACCCATATCAATGGGAATTGGATTACCATTGTCATCCAGACCAATTCTTCTACTGAAGAATGGTTGAATACGCATAAATCCACCAGAAAAATCGGGAGATGGACCTCCTCCAACACCAAAAAGGGAAGCATTTTCAAGGAAGAACTGACGTCTTTCAGGAAAAAGAATAGAAAATCGGGTAATATTATTGATCTGCCTATCCACATCTGCTTGAGCAAAGTCCGTATTGAGAGTAACATCGAGAACAGAATTGGGATTAATAGCCCATTTTAATTCGCCGCCTAATTTGAGCGATTGTTGTTTTTTATCTTTTATTTCCGGTGAATATCTGTCCAAAGCCCCCAAAACATAAGGTTGAACACGAATATTTGATTTAGGCGGGGGCGGTTTGAGATTGGTCAACAATCCAGCATAAGCCATTCTCAAAGCACTAAAAGAGCGAGGGAAAGGTGAAAATGCCGAAGTTTCGTTTGTTGAACGTCTGACTCTAATCATGTTGAACCCCCAATTTTGAATGGAATCCGTTAATTTTGGATATCGTAAGGTTTGCCAGGGAACGGCAACTTCTGCATACCAGCCTGAATCGGTCCTATTGGTGCGAACACGCCACAAACCATCCCAGTCTGAATCATAATAAAGGTCGTCGAAAGACAACAAATCGCGTTGCACACCATAAGCATTCATGGTAAGTGCCATAGCATTTCTATTGTCATTAAAGCCATCAAAAGCTAAGGCAACCAGGTCATGCGAATTGAAATTGAAGTCCCTTTTAAAATCTGTAGCACGAATGGCCTTTTTACCTAAAGAATCTGAGGCAAAAATGCCAAAATATAAATACTGTTTATTGTAAAGGACGCGTAAAAAAGTTTGTTGATTAGCAAGTTCGCCCTGATTAGGTTCAATTTGAAGAAAGGAGGAATTTACCGGTGTATTTTTCCATTCCTCCTCATTCAGCATGCCATCAATGCGAATAGATTTTTCAATTTTTTTTGATTCAATAGCTTTTTTAACCTTGCTGGGTGGAAAAATTTCAGCATCCTGACACAATAGTGGCACAACAAAAAAAAGTAAAAAATAAGTACCCAGGTATAATATGCGAGTGAAAAAAGTCATAAGTAAGGATTAAATGCGTACAAAAGTAGGTAATCACCTTCGTAAAAAGAAAAAACCCTCTGGTTTTCACCAAAGGGTTTTTTCAAAAATCAAATGAATATTAATTTTTTACACATCGTACGGAGAAACCGTATTTGTTATTTTCCGTATATCTTAAAACAGTATCAAAATTATATTGCATACTTCTTACATAAGCTTTATCAGTATCCGCAGGATCCGTAGTTGAAGTCCACCAAAAACCTTTATTATTAAAAAAATAGAGGGTGTATCTACATATCTGTTAAATTTACAAATAAAACTTTTATACTGAAATTAACGGGAATATAAATTAATTATTTACCCCAATAATTACAAACTCAATATGACAATTTACATTTATTCGCCTAAAAAGCCTTTTAGATAAAAAATCAAATTTTCATTTTTTATTCATCCTTAAAATTGATACCCGACACCAAGAAAAGTGGCTAAAAATGAGTTTATTTTTGCTGTATTTCCTTTTGATA
>JBMLQR010000120.1:0-13744 GCA_049241465.1 Saprospiraceae bacterium
TACACTTTATCCAAAATCAATGGGAAAGGAACCACACCATGTAGGACAGAACTATCTTCTTTAAAAACCAAAGATTGATAAAATATATTTTTATCAATCGTCAATGCGGTATCAGCATTTTGGTTCAAACCGGTTACCCCACTACCCTGCCACTCTATTTGAATTTCCTGGGATGATAATTCGTCAGATGCTCTAAATAGTGAAAACGTATTTCCCTCTTTTAAAATTCCATTGTCAATGGGTGATAAGGGAATAAAAAGTCTGTTTTCCACCTGCAAGGGAAATCCTTCCTCACCATCATCATGAAAATAGGATATATTTATACTTTCCTCCTTGGTTTCACCCATTCCATTTATCCACCTCTGTTGAACATATTTAACAAACAATCTATACTCCCCCTTCAAAACATCTGATGGAAGGGGAAGCACTAATTTCACCTTGTTATCAAGAGTTTGTAAAGGAATAAATCCTGCAAAAAGTATTTTTTCATCCAAACCTCTCATAGAAATTTCAACTTTAAGGGCTTCAAGTGGCTCTAAACCCAGGTGTGAAATTTTCCATTCCAACTGCATTGAATCAGAGGTAACTAATACAGGAAAAGGAAAAACACTGAAAGAATGAGGTAAAAAATCAGGTTTAGGAGACAAAGGGACAGGCAAATAAACGAGAGGATCCCCTTGAAAAGTTAACTGTTGTGCCATAGCCTGCAACGGTTTATTATCGCCTTTCATTAGCTTCAATATACCATTGTATATGACTTTTCCCCAGGCGGGAAAGCCGTCCTCCCCTTTTATTTGTTCAAGAACAACACTTCCCATTTCCGCTAATAAATGTAAAAAACCGACGCCTCTGGTTGCTGCGAAAGCAATGGCACCACTTTCGGGATAAAAAATAAATCGTTCGCCCTGACTCCTGAATGAAGTAAAATGGTTTCCAGCATAACATCCCAATGATAAAAAAAAGGGTTGCTTGTACCCATTATCGTATAAACGGGGATTGTCGATGTTAAAATCGAAGGTACCCGCGGTGGAGTGTCCAAGAAAAATGATTAATCCAATGCCCTTATTTACCTTATCAAAAAATTGTTGAGAATACGGGACAAAAATAGGTTCATCGTTTTCCTTAAAAAAAGAGATCACGTTGGGTGACCAGGGCAGAGCGTCTAATAATTGAGTGTAATTAGCTAATACCTCTCTGATATACTTTTTCTCAGGTTCATAAGTTCCCCCGCCCAATTGAATCACGCTTTTAACCCAGGCAGGATTTACTTCATTTGATTCCCTGTTTTTTTCAAAAAGAATCACCTTTTTTAGATAAAGGGTTACTTCTTCCGGGGAAATAGCTGGAATCCGACCAAAGGTTGTCCATGGCAAATCATTTTCAAAGGAACTGACTAACATGGCATCACTTCCCGGATAACCCCAGGTGGGAAGTAAAGAGGGAAGATCTTCTTCTGACAACAAGCCATTAGGAACCCGGAGTTTGCGAATATCTCTGTACTCTCTGCCTTTTCCAATTAATAAAATACCTTTTAATAGATAATTTCTTTGAATTAACCTGTTTATAAACCCTCTGATAGCTAAGGGGTGATTTGGAATACCAAAAGCATATTGCATTTCGAGCTGTTTAATGTCTGAAATCCAAGGGGAAAAGTTTCTACCCTCCATACTTTTTCTATACTCCGCATAGTCTGCCAACGGATTATTGCCCAATTTATCGAGGGTGAGCAGAGCATTGGAAATCAATAACAGGTCAATATCTATTGGGGGTAAATCATGGGGAGAAAAGGAGATTTTAGGAAGAGAGACCCAGGATACCGCTTTCTCGGCCTGAATGAAAAATTGATGTTTTGTCTCTGTCGGAGGAATGGCCATAAAAAACAAGCCATTTTCATCGGTTTGGGTATAATACACCTCCTTGCCATTTAAGTTCCAAACAACTATCTGCGTTGATTTCTCATTGGTTTGTATGCCTGTTGGCAAATAATTATCCCTGTTTAATATCTCAAAGGTATGTGACAAAGGGGTTTCAACGGCTGGATAAGCAAGCGTCACACATCCGATAGCAAATTTATCATATTCGCCATTGGTAGTTTTTACTATGACTGAATTATGCTCCCGAAGTACCTCGGTATTCACATTAAATTCATACTTTTTAATTTTTGAAAAGGAAAATGTATCCGAACCTATAAAAGAGTCATTAATGAAAAATTGCAACCTATGTTGCTCATCGAAATCATTGGTTATCAGATGAATATTAAGGGTAGCACGAGTCCTTTCCTGGAGGGGTATCTTATGATTATAATTTTTAATACCAGGCGATGAAATATTAGTAATAAGCGTATTGTACCAATCGGAAGCAAAGCCTTCGTTTTCAAACTGTGAAGTGGCCCAATCGACGCCGACCCATTTATTGAATACCTTCATCGGTCTGTCAGTATAAACCACTTGATTCTTTAGGAAAACGATGCCAGGCGTCCAATTTTTAATAAGGGGCACTTGTCCCATAATTACCAGAGGGGCTGTCAGATTTTCTTTTCGTTGCCAGCTTAAAAAATAATACGTTGTATCGGTAAATAAGCTATAAAGGGGATTTAGTCGGGGGAATGTTTTATTAAATAGCAAATCATCTGATTTTCCTTCATCTCCTTCTCCGTAAAACTCCAAATAGGAAGTGGGTGAAGCCGTATTCGCATGATGGATAAAAAAAGGAATGGGAACTCCTAATGCATAAAGCTCATATTGATAATTAAACGTATCCTGCAAATGAGGTAAACCATTTTTTGTCAGTTCATCTGCAGAAATTCTATAAATGCCTTTATTACCAATGGGAATAACCCAATAATCCTGCCCCTTTTGCATCCAATCTTCTTTCACCCCATGTACACCCACGGTGGAAGAATTTTGAGAAAAGGAATCATTGGCTTTTAAAAACAGGCCTAGCAAAAGGAGACATCGCAGCATTTATTTTTTGATGCAAGGTATGCTGCATTTTAATAAGCTAACTGAGAGAGTTAGGACAGAAAAGGTCTTTTTCCGACCTGCTTAAAGGGTGGAAAGCAGTTGAATAAGTTTAGCTGAAATCCCCTCCAGGTCAGCACCAAAAGCAAAAATGCCATCGGTATGTCCTGCCATAAATATCATATTCCCATCAGCCACTGTTGGGTCACTCAATAATCTCTCAATTTCCTTCACCATTTCAGGACTGCCATAAGTTGCTTCAGCAGCGGTTGTGGGCAGGGTAAAAAGATATTTTTGCCATAATTTTTCATGATGAACATGAATCACGGCATTTATATGGGGTAAAATAGTATAAAAAGCTGCATGGCTCATCGCTTCTGAGGAAGCAATATGAGGCCCTGTGCACCAAAGTTTATTTAGAATAGGATCCGTTTTCAATACCAAAGAAAAATGGGCGCTGGTCAGCATTGGTACTGAGCCGGTAGCAGAACCCGAAATCACAAACGAATTGGATTGACCATTTCTTTGACTAATATTTCCAAAGCCAATGCCATCGGGATAAGCGCCAATAAGGTCGTACTTAAGCATTAATTGCCGGTGAACAATCAAAGAATCTGTTACTGAGGGCTCAAAAGGCGGGGAAGGATGCCAAAAAGCCTCGTATTTAATATAACCTTCGTCTATCATAATCCAAAAAACTGGCTGATATCCTTCTCATTTGCTGGACAAATACCCTTAGCGGTAATTAAGCCCCCGGTAATAAGTCTGGCGGGCGTAACATCAAAACCAAAATTTGCCGCTGGGGCATCAAAGGGTGAAATACGTACCTTTTCTATTTTTGTGCCATTCCAACCTTCTATCCAGTGTACTTCATCCGGACTGCGTTCCTCAATGGGTATTTCCTTTACCCCGTCAGCGATATTGGCATCTAAAGAAGAAAAAGGCAAACCCACATAAAAAGGAATTTGGTTATCAAAAGCGGCTAATGCCTTCAGGTAAGTTCCAATTTTATTAGCTACGTCCCCATTTCGGGTCGTCCTGTCCGTGCCAACTATGACCATGTCAACCAGTCCATGTTGCATGAGATGGCCACCGGCATTATCGGTAATGAGTGTAAAAGGCACCTTCTGCTCTTGTAATTCGAAGGCAGTTAAACGGCTTCCCTGGTTTCTTGGTCTGGTTTCATCAACCCATACATGAACGGGAATTCCCTCTTTTTGCGCAGCATAAATAGGAGCAGTAGCTGTACCGATATCAATACAAGCTAACCAACCGGCATTACAATGGGTAAGAATATTAACAGGTTTTCCTGTTTTAGCATGTATTTTCTTTATTACTTCAAGGCCGGCCTGTCCAATGGCCTCACATTCCTTTATGCTATCGTCGCACCATTTTTGAGCTGTTCTCAAAGCAACGGAGATAGCTTTTTCCTTCAAGGAATCGAAATCAGCCAAGGACTGATCAACCAAAGCTGTCAATGCACTTTTTTGTAATTCAATAGCATAAAAGAGATCTACTGCGGTGGGTCGGGTAACGGCAAGTCTATCTGAAACAGAAGAGATAAAATCTGGAAAGGAAACATCTTCCTTCATATCTCTGGTAGCCAGATAAAAAGCGAAAGCAGCGGTAGCGCCAATTTGCGGAGCGCCACGAACGGCCATATTTTCAATGGCAGAAGCTGCGTCTTCTAAATTTCTTAAGGAAAGAATTTTTATTGAAAAAGGAAGTTCGCGCTGATCTAACACACAAACATCACCTGAGGAATCTTCATTTAACCAAATAGTTCGGTAATATTTGTTTTGTAGAACCATTTATCCGGATTAAATACATCATCGAATAGATCGATACCTTTCAGCATTAGGGGCGTCGATACGCATGAGCACTCTGGAAAATATATCTTTTTCCTCAGGGGTTCCCCTTTTAAAAATTTCAGTTAGTTCTAAGGCCTTGGCATTAACAAAAATTTGGGTAATCATGGCATTTGGATAGGCCATATTCACTTTTTCCATATTTGTAAGTGCTTCCGTTAAAATCACCCTTGCTTTAGCTGCATCCTGGTGCATTACGTCCATGGCGAGGCGATGATAAATGTACATTGCTTCTCTGTAGGCTCTGCATCGTGGAGAAAGGATATTTTCCAACAACCAATATCTATTTCTACTACCATCGGTACCCCATCCTGTACCATTTCCCTGAGGAGCATTTGAAATAATATCAAAAGCGTTTTGAAACGCCTGATTTCCACCATTCAAAGAAAATGAATCACCATCGAGACCTAAAATAACAAACGCATAAAATGACAGAACACTACTTAGGTTATCAACATAAGTATTTTTGGAATACTGAATAGGCTGAAACTGCTCATACGAAAAAGTAAAATCTTTATCAATATGATTGATCAACGTAGTGGCGTAAGTACCAGCGCCAAAAACGGGTCTTGTCGCTTGAATAGCCAATTCTGCCTTAAAGGAAGTAGTAGATAATTCTTCCTGGATGGTAAGTAAAAAATTACCTTTAATGCGTTCAAACGGCTGATAATTATTTTCTGTCCACCGGGTAGTATTGAGAAACTCATTGATACTTTGCTCCAGCGTAAGAAAAACCTTTGGATCAACCGTTTGTAGTTTTTGGGTATTTATTTTTACAGAAAAGTTAAATTCCTGAGCATGGACTGAAATGCTGAATAATAGAAAAAGCAGTATTAGTCTCATGATATGAATTTTTGGAACTTAATTAATCCTCAATTTCTTTTTCTACATAGCGGTGAGCTATATCACCACGGATGAACTCTTCTAAAGCAATAATAGAAGGGTTAGGCAGACGCTCGTAGAATTTGGAAATTTCAATTTGCTCTTTGTTTTCACTGATTTCTTCAATGGTCTCAGAACTAACGGCAAATTCCTCCAATTTATTATTTAGCTCGCGTTTAAGCTCAACACTTAATTGTTGAGAGCGCTTAGAAATAATAGCCAATGCTTCGTAAATATTGGCTGCTTTTGCAGAAATACCATCAATATCGCGAGGTTGAACATTTGGGTCAACACCCTGAACTTTAGTTTTAATATCCATATTATTGAAATAAGTTAAGCTTTTTAATAATCTCCTCTTTGAAGTTAGTTACTTCCTTAACGTACGTTGACTTTGGGTATTTTCGCAAAAACTCATCTACTCTTTTTTGCGCGTCTTCCAAACGTTCTTTACGCTTTTCGTAGATACTATTTTCCGCCAGCAAGAAAGCGGAACGAATAATCATCACGCGAATATTCATAGCATTTTCAGTCTCGGGAAAATCTTTCAACAGATTTTCATAAGATTGAATTGCCGAGTTATATCTCCTCATATTAAAATAGAGACGACCTTCATCTAACACTTTTTCCTCCAGTTTATCGCGCATTCTTTCAATGAGTTCATTGCACTGAGGAACACGTTCACTATCGGGATAAGTATTTATAAAGAGTTGTAACTCACTAATAGCCTGCAAAGAATTCGTTTGATCCAGCCTAAAGTTAGGAGATAGTTGGTAATTTGAGTAAGCGGACATAAAATCTGCCTCCTGTTTTAGCGGACTATTTCCGTATGTCTGAGTGAAATTTTTGAAGTAGCTGGAGGCTGAAGTATAATTCCCCAAATAATAAAAAGTGAAAGAATATTTATAATAAATCTCTTCCGCTTCTTTTTTACCGCGATAACTACTAATGATTAGCTCGAGCAGTGTTTGAGCTTTTTGGTACTCCTCATCTTCATAATAATCCATCGCAGCAGTATATAAACGTTCTGCGTCCCCTGAGGTACGAATCTTTTCAAACTCGCCCTTACAGCCGGAAAAAATCAATGTGCTCAGCAGCACAGATAAACCTAAAAGAATTGTTCTTGTTTTCATAGATTTGCAAAAGTAGGTCTTTTTTATCAATTCTGTAGAAATATCGAAAAGTAATGCCTCAAGAGGATAAAAAATTTGAAGAATTATTTCTTCCTTTCGTAGAATCTTTATTTTCCTTTGCTTATCATTTGACCAGGCAGGAGGAAGATGCACAAGATTTAGTTCAGGAAACGCTTTTAAAGGCATTCAAATCGATAGATACTTTTCAAAGAGATGCAAATCCTAAGGCATGGTTGTTTTCCATTTTAAAAAATAGCTATATTAATGCCTATCGAAAAAAGAAGCGACTCCCAAAGGAAGTTAATTTTGAAGATAAAATTGAGCTTCCCGACGCCACCGACTTAAGGGAAGAAATATTTGATTCTTTACTGGACGACGAGGTTACCCGAGCCATTTATCAGTTGAGCGACACTTACCGGATAACGCTTTTACTTAGTGATTTGGAAGGTTTCAGTTATGAGGAAATAGCTGAAATTTTAAAATTACCCATGGGCACGATTCGTTCCAGATTATTTCGTGCACGAAAAATGTTAAGGGAAAATTTAAAAAAATATGCCTTAAGTAAAGGCATTAAAGATAAATCGACTTAATATTCCGATTTAATTCCGCTTATCGTAAGAATTTGATAACTTCGTGTCATACCCAATCAACATGAAAAAATCAGTCTCGCCGGAGGAGGAAGCAAAACTAAGCAGAACTTTAACCCCCCTTATGCTTTGGGGATTAGGCGTAGGCTATGTTATTTCTGGCATGTATTTCGGGTGGAATCTGGGCCTGGAGAAAGGGGGAACCCTGGGATTGGCCATAGCTACTTTTTTCATTATTATTTTATATATCACCTTTACTTTTAGTTATGCTGAACTAGCCTCGGCTATTCCAAAGGCTGGAGGTGGTTTCGATTATACAAGAAGAGCGTTTGGCGACACCTGGGGATTTGTTGCCGGGATGGCCCAAAATATAGAATTTATATTTGCACCACCAGCGATTGCTTTTGCTATTGGCGCGTATTTTAATTTATTTTTCCCTTCCGTACCCATTATTGTCATATCGATCATCAGCTATATTCTTTTCACGGCACTTAACATACGAGGCGTTAAAATTTCCGCTCTTTTTGAACTGGGTATCACTCTTTTTGCCGTAGGTGAATTGTTACTTTTTGCCGGAATTACTCTTCCTCACTTTTCTTCCGACGCCTTCTTCGAAAATTCGTTGCCTAATGGTATCTCTGGCATATTTGCAGCCCTTCCCTTTGCCATTTGGTTTTTTTTAGGCCTTGAAGGGGTTGCTAATGTTGCTGAGGAGACTATAAATCCTCAGCGAACCATAAAAGTGGGCTTTAGCTCCGCTTTAATTACTTTAATCGTCTTGTGTCTATTGGTTTTTGCTGGCGCCGTGGGTGTAGGTGGCTGGGAAAATATTGTATATAGAGCTGACGGATCTACCTCTGATTCTCCCCTACCATTAGCCTTAATAAATATTGTGGGTGAAAATAATTTCCTTTATCATTTACTGATAACGGTAGGTTTATTTGGACTTATTGCTTCTTTCCATGGACTCATTCTTGCGGCGGGAAGGGCTAGTTATGAATTTGGTAAGGTGCGTTTTGCCCCACCTATTTTTGGTAAAATACATCCGACATTTCACACGCCTGCCAATGCCTTATTATTAAATATGGGCATTGGAATATTAGCGTTATTAACGGGAAAAACGGCGGAAATAATAACCATCGCTGTCTTTGGTGCCCTCTTTTTGTATTTCTTTTCCATGATCTCCCTCATAAAATTGAGAATGAGTGAACCGGAACTGCATAGACCATTTAAAGTTCCATTTTATCCTCTTTTTCCTTACACTGCGCTCATCATCACCCTGGTAGCATTGATTGCTATGATCGTATTTAATTTCGTTTTGTTCCTGTTGTTTTTCAGCATCATGCTAATTAGCGCATGTATATTTTTAAGGCTTAAAAAAAACATATTATAAATCATGGACATAGCCAGCATTTTAAAATACGTTGCCAATCATCCTGCCAAAAGGGTAAAAATAGCCGTTGCCGATATAGACGGCATTTTAAGAGGCAAATATATTTCCTCGGAAAAATTTGTCTCCATCATTGAAAAAGGCCTGGGATTTTGTGATGTTATCTTTGGTTGGGACATGGAAGATGCACTGTATGATAAAGGTAAAATAAGTGGCTGGCATGCAGGTTTTCCCGATAGTCCCGCCGTGTTGGACGTACATACTTTCAGGAAAATTCCCTGGGAAAATGACCTTCCATTTTTCCTTGGTGAAATGGATTCGCTATCCAGTCATGCAGCAGCGGTCTGTCCAAGGCAATTACTTAAAAATACGCGCGTTACAGCAAATAATATGGGTTTTACCCCCATTTTCGCCCAGGAATTTGAATGGTTTAATTTTTCGGAAACTCCCCATTCTGCCAACGATAAACAGTATAAAAATCTACGCCCTTTGTCACCGGGTATGTTTGGTTATTCTGTTTTACGAACCTCCTTACACCAGGATTATTTTAATGCCTTGTTTGATGGCCTGACTCAGTTCGGCATTCCCATTGAAGGCTTGCATACAGAAACAGGACCAGGTACTTATGAGGCCGCCATTGAATATTCGGGTATTTTAGAAGCCGCTGATCGGGCCGTCTTGTTTAAGACGGCTGTTAAGGAAATAGCTTACAGACATGGTATTATGGCCACTTTTATGGCTAAAATAGATGAAAATCTGCCAGGTTGTGGGGGACATGTTCACCAAAGTCTCTGGAATAATGAGGGTGGGAGAAATCTTTTTTATGACGAAAATGACCCCAAAAAACTTAGTGACCTCGCCCGTTCTTATCTGGCTGGGCAACTTTATTGCCTTCCTCATATTTTACCTATGTTCGCCCCAACCATAAATAGCTATAAGCGCTTAGTGGAAGGTGCCTGGGCGCCAACTACCCTTACCTGGGGCATCGATAACCGGACCGTTGCTCTTCGTGTGTTGGCTGGCAGTGCCACTGCTACAAGAATTGAAACGAGGGTTATTGGCAGTGACGTGAATCCCTATTTAGCTATGGCAGCCTGTCTTGCTTCCGGACTATATGGCATAAAAAATCAACTGCATTTACATCAGCCCCAAACCGTTGGCAATGGCTACAAGGAAACGGGGAATGAAAATATTCCAGGCACATTGATTGAGGCCACCCGGAAAATGAAAGATTCTCCCGTGGCGAGTGAATTGTTTGGTGATACCTTCGTTGACCATTTTACTATGACCCGGGAATGGGAATGGAAACAACATCTCAAAGCAGTCACGGACTGGGAGTATAAACGTTATTTTGAAATTATATAAAGACATATCTGAAGTTAAATCTTATGGTGCAATTTAATTTTCCAACCATTATTCGATTCGGTGCAGGTGCCGTTACTGAACTTGCTGACTATCTTAAAAGTAAAGATATTAAGCACCCTTTATTGGTGACTGACCCAATCATCGCTACCCTCGATTTTACCCATACATTGATTCGCGATGTTCAGCAAAAAGGAATTTCCATCGCCGTTTTTCATGATATCCATAAGAATCCCGTCAAATCTGATGTGCTCAAAGGTCGCGATGCTTTTGATTCAAATACATGTGATGCCATCATTGGATTAGGCGGCGGTGCTGCTATTGATGTTGCCAGAGCCATTGTCCTGAGTATAAATCATAGGGAAGATTTATTCAAATATGATGACCTTATTGGAGGGGATGTTTTTGTCACCAATGAAGTTCCTCCCTTTATAACTATTCCCACAACAGCTGGAACGGGAAGCGAAGTTGGCCGTAGTGCCATTATTGCCGACGACGAAACCCATCAGAAACGCATTCTTTTTTCCCCAAAGTTATTAGCAAATATTGTCTTCGCGGATCCTTTATTAACCATGGATTTACCTGCTGCCGTTACTGCGGCTACTGGTATGGACGCTCTGACCCATAATATGGAAGCATTTCTGGCTAAAATGAGTCATCCTATCTGTGAAGGAATCGCCCTGGAAGGTATCTTGAAAATTAAAAATGCCATTGAAAATGCAGTCCATAAACCCGATGTATCGTCCAGAAGTGATATGTTAATAGCTTCCATGATGGGTGCGATTGCCTTTCAAAAGGGTTTAGGGGTGGTTCATTCCCTGGCACACCCTCTTTCTTCCCTTCTCGACACTCATCACGGACTGGCCAATGCCGTAAATCTACCTTATGGCATGGAATTTAATGTGCCAGCTTGTGAGGAGAAATTTCGACGCATTGCCCGTACTTTAGAACTTAAAGAGGAAAATGGTGCTGCTGTCGTGCAATGGCTGAAAGAATTAAATGAAAAACTCGGTATTCCAGGAAAATTAAGTGACATTGGTGTGAAAGAAGAACACATTGATACCCTTGCCGATCTGGCTTTCGCCGATTTTGCTCATCCTAATAATCCTATTCCAGTAAGTCGCGACGATTTTAAACATTTATATACCAAGGCTTTTTAAAAAATGAAGAGATTAGGGATAACGCAAACGTTGACAAACTACGATTTTTACCCTAAGTGGTTTACCAAAAATGATTTAGGGGAAGATATCCAATTGGTTCATCTTTCATTTGAACATTTTGACCTCCCTTTATTAGCGACCCTCGATGGGGTTTTGCTAACCGGTGGCATCGATATTTATCCAGGTTGTTATACCCATTTTGCTCCCTATCCTAATGCTCCTTCTGGCTTTCAACACCAAAGAGATCTCTTTGAATCCTTAGTTTATCATTACGCAAAAACAAAGAAAATGCCCATATTGGGCATTTGTCGCGGACATCAATTGATTAATATTTTAGAGGGTGGTAAACTCATTCAGGATTTAGGTTTACCTGGAAATCATAAACATCGGGCCGACGGAAAGGATAAAGAACATGATATAAAGGTATTGGAAGGAAGTTATTTTCATTCTATAACGAAGCAGTTACTGGGAAAAGTGAATAGCGCCCACCACCAAGCCATTGATCCTGAATACATTGGTAAGAATTTAATCCCTGTTGCCTGGTCTGAAGAGGACGGGGTGATTGAGGCTATTGAATATAAAGATACATCAGATACGGGTTACTTATTGGCCGTTCAATATCACCCGGAAAGAATGTCAGAATCCTGCACCCATTCATTCTCTGAGAACATAAAAAAAGATTTTTTAACCGCCATCAGGCAAACTAATTTTATGACATTGGACATAAAAAATCCAGCTACAGGTCAAATATTGACCTCCTTACATGTTGACCAGCCTGCGAGCATTAAGAAGAAATATGATCTGCTTTTGGACGGTCAAAAGGCATGGGCAAAAGTTACATTGGCAGAGAGAATAATCAAAATAAAAGCTTTTGCAGACTTATTGGAAGCGGAAAAAGAAAGATTGGCAGAAATTCTTACCTCAGAAGTTGGAAAGCCTTTGCAACAATCCCGAAATGAGATCAATGGGGCCATTTCAAGAATTAACTGGTTATCAGGAAATGCTTTAAAGTATTTGTCCGACGAAGTAATGTTTCAAGACGAAAATATTACCGAAGTGATTCGTTATGAACCATTGGGCGTCATTGCCAATATTTCTGCATGGAATTATCCCTATCTGGTGGGTGTTAACGTATTCATTCCAGCTCTTTTGTCGGGAAATGCGGTGGCTTACAAACCATCGGAATATGCGAGTCTGACGGGTCTTGAAATAGAGCGCTTATTGGTTAAGGCTGGCATTCCCACCAATGTATTTCAAGTGATGCTTGGCGGAGCTGATACGGGAGAAGAACTGCTACGCTTACCTTTAGATGGCTATTTCTTCACAGGTTCGTACAAAACAGGGCAATATATTTATTCAAAAGTGGCGCCTAAAATGGTCATCTGCCAATGCGAACTGGGCGGAAAAGATCCTTTATATGTTACCGATGATGTTGAAAATGTGGGAGCTGTTGCAGCAGGTACGGCAGATGGTGCCTTCTATAACAACGGTCAAAGTTGCTGTGCTGTCGAACGTATTTACGTCCATGAAAATATTTACGATGCTTATCTGGATGCATTTGTGAAAGAAGTATCATCCTGGAAAATGGGTGACCCGAAAGAGGATGGCGTTTATCTTGGCGCGTTGACCCGTGAAAGCCAACTCGATTTTCTGGAAAATCAAGTGAAGGATGCCCTCCAAAAAGGAGCGGTGTTATTAGCTGGTGGAAAAAGATTGGACAGACCAGGTTATTATTTTGAACCTACCGTCCTGGCCAATGTGACCCATGAGATGATGGTTATGAAAGAAGAATCTTTCGGCCCAATCATAGGTATCATGTCGGTTAAAAACGATGAGGAGGCGCTAAAATTAATGGCCGATACAGAATATGGACTTACCGCCGCGGTGTATAGTGTTCAAAGGGAGCGGGCAGAAAATTTGCTGTCTCAGTTAAATACAGGCACAGGATATTGGAACTGTTGCGATAGGGTGAGTGCTGCTTTACCCTGGAGTGGGCGGCAACAATCGGGCTTTGGTGCTACCCTTTCTCATGCCGGAATCAGAACTTTTACCAAGGTAAAAGGTTATCATTTGAGAGGATAAAATTAACCTGCTTTTTATCTGTATTCCTAATGAAAACCGCTTTATTCCATTTATTCGTCCTTTTTACATCGGTGACATTGGATGCTCAAAAAGCATTGTCCATTTCATTTGTTCCAACCATTGGCCATACATCTATTGTGTTAGATAGCAACTACCAACATGGAGATATTTCATTGTCCATCAGCAACTTAAAATTTTATATTTCGGAATTAGCTTTATTTAACGATGATACTTTTGTTGCCAGCGTAGGGAAACAACATCATCTTTTTGATGCAGGGTTACCCACAAGCGGACTCATTTCTCAAGAAATGACAGAAACAGGT
>JBMLQR010000121.1:0-3393 GCA_049241465.1 Saprospiraceae bacterium
CTTTCCAGAGATTATGTTTATGTTTCTAAAATTTCGCTGGATGTTTTGCCTTCCCGTGATTACCTAATACGCATTCAGGCACCTGGTTTTTACCAGGAAGAGCAACCATTTAAAATGGCTGAACCTTCAAATGATCCAATAAAATTAATATTTAGGCTAAAACCCGAAGTAAAAAAAGAAGTAATTCCTCCAGTGAGTGAAAAAAGGGTGATGGAAATAATTGAGGAGGTGGCAATCACAAAACAACCTGTGATTCGTGCGCCAGCTGCACCGGAAGTATATAGGGCGAAGGGTATTTCTCCGTATGACAATGGGGAATATGAAACAGATTCTCCCCGATTTCCCGGATTAAGTTATAAGGTTCAGCTGGAAGCTACAGATAAGGTGCAAATGGGAAAATATAATCCATTATCCACCGCAGGTAGAATTCACACCGAGTTTTTAATTGAAAAAAAGCTGTTTAGAGTCCTGATAGGTCCATTTTCTGATGTATCGGAAGCTAAAAATGTTAAAGCTTCTTGTATTAAAAATGGATTTTCAAAAGCTTTTATCGTTAAATATCAAGACGGTATCAGAGTGGGGATGACAGGTTTATAGGTAGTGGTAAAGTAGTTTGGTATCTTTTATTAAATGCTTCAATACCTTGAAGTCCACCCGTATGAATAGCTATAAGGGTCGTGCCTGGTTTAAAGTAATCACTCTTGATGAGTTCATTTAAAGCATACAATAACTTTCCTGAATAAACAGGGTCTAAAATAATGTGATAACGCAGGTAAAAATCGTGTATAAATGCGACCAATCCCACATGAAACTTCGCATAACCACCCAGATGGAAATCATACTGCAAATCAATACCTTTCCCAAGGGTATTTTCTGAAAAACCTTTTAATACGTAAATACCAAGTAAGGGGATACTGTGCTCATTATGAGCATGAAGACCTTTTAATGTGCCACCCGTTCCAACAGGAACGGCCGCTATAATTTTTCCATTTTTCAGTTCTTCCCGAGAGAAAGAGCCATTCAATTCATTCATTAAATGCCCCATTCCCAGCGCAGAAGCTTCATTGCTTCCCCCTTCAGGGATAAAATGAAACTTAGGATATTTGTCCAATAAAAAAGGGGGTAAAAAATCAGAAGCTAACGCTTTGTATTCATTTCTGGAAATAAAATGGAGTTTCATGCCATAATTTACAGCTTTTTGAAGTGTGGGACTCAGGTCAATTTTATTTTCTCCCCGAACAATTCCCACTGTGTTTACACCTAGAAAATGACCTGCGGCAGCTAATGCAACCAGATGATTAGAATGTATGCCGCCTTGCGTAATTAAAGGCCAGCAACTTTCTCGGTCGTAATGGGCGAAAGTCCCCCACATTTTTCTCCATTTATTTCCCGCTATTTCCGGATGGGAGGGCACAAAGAGTAAATCATCTCTTTTTAATAAAACAGTAACGCCCTTTTTCAGCCATTCCTCGTTAGGTAGGGGAGAAATGGCTGAAATGGGGGGATGAAGAAAATAATCCCAGGCATCAGATAGCACTGACATCTGGCTTATACCGCTTTTTCGGAAAATACCATTTCTTCTGTTAACATCGTCACAGGGCCGTATTTTTCCAGCAAAGAAAAATCAATATTTTCCTTATTTCCCATAACTAATAGGGTATAATTCCTGTTTTTAACGTATTGCTGTTGAAATGACGATAAATCATTGCCGGTGGCGTCATTTAATCGCTCGTAAAGAGGTTTTCTTAGGTCTTGGGAATACCCTAAATCCTGTATTTTTTTAAAATTCCAATAAATCCCACCTGGCGTCATTCGCTCACTTTCCAATCTTTTTAAAATAGATATTCTCGCATTTTCCATTTGAGCCGGGACAATAGGCATATCTTCCAATAAATTATTGAGACAAGGTATTGCATCGGCTAATTTATCGGGCTGAGTACCAATATATGCTTGCAAATAATGGGCTTCCTGTCTTTTTCTTGGAGAGGTATAAAAGGCATACGTGGAATAGGCAAGTGCTTTAGACTCTCTGATTTCCTGAAAAACGATACTGGACAGACCATAGCCGAAATATTCATTATACCATTCTTTCATGAAATGTTCCTCCAGATTAAAGTCAGGAGTTCCTTTGGAAATCCACATTAAATCGGTTTGAACAATGGGGAAATTGTAAAAAAGAACCCGATTTTCTGTATTTGGGAGTTGTAAAAACAATTTGCTGTGAGGTGCAGCCATTCTTTCCGACGGCACGATATGATGCTTTCTTAAAATAGGAATAACCTTGTCGAAATCGTTACTGCCAAAATAATAAACAGTATGCTCGTATTGGTTTAACTCATGAATTCTCTGAACAATATTTTCCGGGTCCAATTGAAGAAGTTGCTCCTTATTTAATCTAAAATTAAAAGGAGATTCTACCCCATAGCGGGCATAAGAACCCAGGGCATTCCTCAACATATATGCTCTGTCCCTGAGCGCATTTTCCCGTTTAATAATTATGTCAGAAGCTACATTCTTAAGTTTATCTGCGTTTGGAACGGCACTATGTATGATTTTTTCTAATAAAATAAGCGCCTCCTCCATTGATTTTTCTAAGCCTGAAAGGGAGATATAACAACGTTCTTCCTCCATACTCACCTCAAAAGAAATGCCAAGTCTGAAAAACGCCTGTTGTATTTCAGACGGTTGCATATCTTTAGTCCCAAGGTAGGGCAGATATTTAAAAAGGATGGGAAGGAGCGGGTCGTGCATTTTTCCCATTGGATAAATAAAATCTAATCGAAAGAGATCATTATCCGGATTCTTTACATAATGAATGGGTATGCCAGGAAATAACTCGTCTTGCTTAATATTTTCCTGATAAGAAACAAAAACAGGTTTCAATCTGGGAGACTCAGTAGATAGAAATTCATTGGCAAAATCAGAGGAACCATCTCTATTTATGTCAACCGCCGTGATGGGAGGTTTCTCGACTTTTATCACAGAAGGATCGTCGCCTTTTCGCTTATAAACGACCACATAATTGTCCCGGTGAATGTATTTTTTAGCAAAATCGATGATATCTTCCTTACTAAAATGAACCATATCGCTGACCCTAGTCGCAAATTTTTTCCAGGGAATACCCAAAATAAAAGCTTGGGTAATACTGCTTGTTCTAGCCTCATTTGACTGTAAAGATTTTAACTCACCCAGGCGGAAATCGTTGCAAACGGCTTCTGGCAACCAATCTGGGAAATTTCCCTCCAGTAAAATATCTAATTGGTTTAATAAAAGAGCTTCAACCTCCTCCAGCGTCTGACCTTCCCTTGGTTTTCCATAAAAACCGAACGCAGAATAATCTTCGTGAAACCAGGTCCATGCCTCAGATTCAAGGACAAGTTGTTGCTGATTTAT
>JBMLQR010000121.1:3493-7368 GCA_049241465.1 Saprospiraceae bacterium
GCCAGAATGATCGCCATATTATTGGGAACATAATAGGTGCTGAAGAATTTATGGATATTATAGTGGGATGGATTTCTAAGATGTTCTGCACTGCCTATGGTCGTTTGTGTGCCATAAGGGTGATTGGGGAATAAGCCGGCATGGAGCAAGTTGCTCACCTTACGAATATCCTTGTCCTGACTAATATTAAATTCCTCGTAAACGGTCTCCAGCTCCGTGTGAAATAAACGGAGGGTAAGTTGGGAAAAACGCTCCGCTTCGAGGGAAATCCAACGCTCTAATTCATTGTTTGGAATGGCATTCAGATACACCGTTTGTTCAAACCAAGTGTAGGCATTGG
Organism: Saprospiraceae bacterium; assembly: GCA_049241465.1. Taxonomy (GTDB): domain Bacteria; phylum Bacteroidota; class Bacteroidia; order Chitinophagales; family Saprospiraceae; genus BJGN01. The sequence continues at coordinate 3,834 of JBMLQR010000121.1, forward strand.
TTCCTTTGGCGCCGATAGAGGAGGCTAATTTGTCGTATTCACCGGGGATAGTTAATTTTGCAGCTTGATATGATTTCTGGTCAATGAGCTGATAAATTTCTTTACGCTCGTCTTCTGTAGAGGCATTTCGATGCTTTTCATATAAGTCAGCAATTTCCTCCAACAAAACTTTTTCCTCTTCCCAGTTAGCTGTACCAATTTTTGAAGTCCCTTTAAATAGCATGTGCTCCATATAATGAGCAAGACCTGTAGTTTCTGCAGGATCATGTTTTGAACCCGCTCGAACTGCAATCTGGGTGCTAAGCGTTGGGTGATAAGGATTTATACTTAAAAATACTTGCAAGCCATTTTTAAGCGTATATTTTTTTACTTGAAATGGGTCATTTTCAAATTGTTCTGGCAAAAGGCTAGAAGACAAATTAGTTAAAGTCATATTACGTTTTTATCCAGCAAAGCTAAAACGGCTTTACTTTGTATGAAATGTCGTTGTTCGTGCAGAAGAATAACATCAAAAGCGTCATCAAGAGAATACACGATGTTATTATTGGCAGGGGAAGCAATAATTTGTTTACGCTGAATGAGATCCTCGTTGTCAATCCTTAAATTTCTTAAAGCTTGTTGATGCTTTTCAAAAAGTTCCAAAATGGATCCCTCCTCCTTAAAATTAGCCGGTTCCCAGATGGGGAAAGTTTTTACCTTTGCTTCTTCCTTTTCAGGTTTCACATATTCTATAAGAACCGATCCAAATAATTTTGGCAGAAAAGGAATTTTCCCGATAAAAGGCACCTTATATGTGTTATTTCTAATTTGTTCAATAACAGGGAAATAAGTTCTGTTTACAACAATCAGGTGAGCCAGATTCTCGGCAATGCTCCACCTGTTTGCATCTGGTTTGAAGTACAAGTCTTCATGTCTAAGTAAGCCGAAATTTGAAATGACAGCTTCAGTAAGTTGATCCAATTGGTTAACCCAAATTAACTGATTCATTATTTTTTTTTGCAAATTTAACCAGATTCACCTTTTATAACACTAAATTGATTTATTTTGGTTCAATTAATAATGAACAAGACATGAAAAAAATATTTCCTTTTGTTTTTCTATGCCTTATGGCCTTTTCTTTTTGGGGATTCCGCGCTTTACATCCTTCTCAATTCCCTGATAAAATAGCGCTTTATGAATCACATAATAGGTATAAGGAGCCACTTCTTAAAGAAAGACGATTCAAACATGCGGACATTGTACCTTTATTAAATGCTTTACCTGCTGCTTATCGGTTAAGGGTTTTAGGGAAATCTGTGGAGGGTCGAAATATTTACTGCGCCACCATGGGAAATGGGCCGGTTTCCGTCCTGCTTTGGTCTCAAATGCATGGGGACGAACCTACAGCTACGATGGCCCTGTTTGATATCTTCCGCTTTATGCAACGCCATGACGAATTTGATGGTTTCAGAGATGAGATACTTTCAAAACTTACTATTCATGTAGTTCCAATGCTCAATCCGGATGGCGCAGAGCGTTATACTCGCCGAAATGTTCAGGATATTGACATAAACAGGGATGCCCAAAGATTGCAGACTCCGGAAGGAAATATCCTGAAGGCTATCAGAGATTCTGTGCAAGCAGACTGGGGTTTCAACCTTCACGACCAGAGTCGCTATTATGCAGCGGGGAATGTACCAAAAACAGCGGCCATTTCTTTCCTTGCCCCTGCATTTGACGAAGCTAAAACCATGAGCGAAAAAAGATCAGATGCTGCCCGTCTTATTGGTGTGATGAATAAGACAATTCAGGAAATTATACCGGGAAGTGTCGGTAAATATGATGATACTTTTGAACCCAGGGCTTTCGGTGATAATATCCAGAAGTGGGGAACCCGCACCATACTTATTGAAACGGGCGCTTTACCTGGTGATCCTGAAAAGCAGGAGTTAAGACGAATTAATTATACCGCTATATTGACGGCCTTGTCCGCCATTGCCGATGAATCCTATAAAAATATGCCGGTGAGTGAATATGACGGAATTCCTTTTAACAATAGCAATGCTTTTCATGACCTTTTACTAAGGGAAATACAACTGCCTACGCTTAGAGGGAAATTTTTTGTTTCAGATCTGGCCTATAGAAATGATGAAGTTCAATTGGCAGATAACAGATCGTTTTATTTATCGTCTAAAATTTCGGAACTGGGGGATTTATCTACCTTTTTTGCCTATAACGATAAGAATCTGAATGGGTATAAGGTAAAAATGGGAAAAGTTTATCCTACCGTTCTGGCAGATTTTACCGCAGCAAAAAGCTTGGATGTAGCCTCCTTATTAAGTCAGGGAATTACCTATATACAGGTAACTAATTTTAAGAAGTCGAGGGAAATAATGAATTTTCCGCTGCATCTTATTCAGCCCAATACCAACGTTCCTAAGGAATTCAAGATAGGATTGAATCCATCTTTTGTGTTAGAAAAAGAGGGCAAAATTCAGTATGCGGTAATCAATGGAGCGCTTCATGATCTTGGAAAATTAGCTGTTAGCAAATAATATACGATGATGAAATTTATGACCTCCCTGCTGTCCCTATTTCCATTTTCCTGGATTGGAATACAGCTCTTTGGGCAGACCCCTACTATTAATGTACCATTTTCTGTTGATTTTCCTTTTAAAGAGGGATCCATCAGTTCCGTTTGGAAAGGATTACCTGTATATTCTTTACAAAAGTTGGATGACGACGGACGGGAAGCGGTCACTCAATTCCAGATTACCTATAGCGACAAAGGCATTTATGTTCATTTTTATGGTGATGAATGGAAAGTAACTACCACGGCCAAGGCCGACTTTGAGGATCTTTTCAAAGGCGACGTCTATGAAGTTTTTTTTCAGCCAGATGCATCGAAACCGATGTATCTGGAATATGAAATAAATGCAAATAACCATGAGTTAGTATTATTAATCCCCAATTATGGCGGTAAATTTTTGGGTTGGACCCCATGGAAATACGAGGGAGAGAGAAAGATAATCAAAAACACTTGGCTGGCTGAGAATGCTAATCAGGCCATTCCATATACCTGGCATGCCGAAATATTTTTCCCTTATCAGATATTCAACCCTATGATTCAGGGTAAACCGGAAAAGGGAACTACCTGGAAAGGTAATTTCTATCGGTTAGATTATGACACGGGCAAAATGGTCAAATGGGCCTGGAGTCCCATTACCAAAAGTTTTCATGAATTTGCTAAATATGGTATTTTGGTGTTCGAGTAGGGGAGAATGGCATTCTCCCTCACATGATTCAGATACATTTCCCTATTGTAGGAACAAGTCACCCCATCGTCAGGGTTATTGTGTGTCCAGTAGAGACGCGATGCCTCGTGTCTTCTCTCCGACAGGTTCCAATGTTACAATTGCCCTAAATTCCCTTTTTTTGAATCACGGATTTAAAGGATTATTGGGATTTCACGGATTTTTGGATTCGCGATGCTTCGCGTCTTCTCCCCGACAGGTTTCAATGTAAAATTTGTCCTAAATTCCTTTTTTTTGAATCA
>JBMLQR010000122.1:0-25117 GCA_049241465.1 Saprospiraceae bacterium
TTACGAATATACAAATTCAAACATTATTTGAGGCCATACAGTTGACAATCCCTTAATTTTTATTATTTTTAATTAACTGATTAAAACAATAAAAATGAATATAGCGTCAAGACGTAATTTTTTAGTAAAGTTAGGTGCGGTGGGCAGTTTGTCCTTTTTATCAAACCTATCCAGAGGTAACAACCAAATAGATTCAATTATATCGGCAAAAGCTGAAAAATCAGAAGATGAATTAGTTACGGATGAAACCTTTTGGTATCAGATAAAGATGGCCTTTTCGGTTTCCTCTACCCTAATAAATTTAAATAACGGTGGTGTATCACCACAACCCAAGGTGGTTCAGGATGCCGTAGAAAGATATAATAAATTGAGTAACGAAACGCCCTCTTTTTATATGTGGAGAACTTTGGATGACGGGCGTGAACCACTTCGAAAGAAATTAGCGGAATTAGCCGGTTGTTCCCCTGATAATTTAGCAATTATGAGAAATTCTTCTGAAGCCCTTGAGAATATAATCTTTGGTATTACACTTCAACGCGGCGATGAAGTTGTTCTTTCAAAGCAGGATTACCCGAATATGATCAATGCATGGAAACAAAGAGAGCATAGAGAGGGTATTGTTTTAAAGTGGATTTCTTTAGATCTCCCAACAACCGATGAAGATTATCTCTACAAAAGCTATACACAGGCTTTCACAAATAAAACTAAGGTAGTCCATATCACCCATTTAATTAATTGGTGCGGACAAATTGTTCCAACTCAAAAAATAGCGATTGAAGCTCGTTCAAAAGGAATTTTATCTGTTATAGATGGCGCTCATAGTTTTGCTCATATTGAATATAACATTCCAGATTTAGAGGGTGATTTTTATGGAACCAGTTTACATAAATGGTTATGCGCGCCTTTTGGAAGTGGTTTATTGTATGTTAAAAAGGATAAAATTAGTTCGTTATATCCTTTAATGGCAGCGGGAGATCCCGTATCAACTGATATACGAAAGTTTGAAAACCTTGGCACAAGATCCTTTGCCATTGAACAAGCTATCGGTCAGGCCATTGATTTTCACTATATGATAGGAGGTAGTCTGAAGCAAAAGCGATTGGAATATTTAAAGCAATACTGGTGTAACAAACTTAAAAAATTAAATGGGGTAACCATTCACACTCCATTAGATCCAAAGTTTTCTTGTGCTATTGCCAATTTTAAGATAGCCAATATGGAAACCCATGCCATTTCTTCTGAATTATTATCAAAATACAAAGTACATACCGTTTCTATTGTTTGGGACAATATTGATAGCGTAAGAGTTACGCCCAATGTTTATACGACCACCAGGGATTTGGATGTATTTATTCAAGCGGTAGAAAAAATGGTTGCAAGCAAATCATAAATTAATCTTGATAGATTAAATATTTTTTCCTGGTTTGTTTAAAAGCGGTAAGACCAGGCTCCCAGGTATCTTTAATTTGCTGCTCTGTATAACCTGCTTGAATCATTTCTCTTAGTTTGGCATTTCCAGCGAGTTTATCAAAAAATAAACTAGCGAGAAAAAAAGACTCCTTCTCTGGATAATCTTTATAAAACTGAATTAGATAACTAAGATCTATGGTTTTTTGGTTTTTGATATCCTCTTCATCCAGAATGGAGAGGTCAATGCCCCGGCATAGTTTTCCTAGTTGAGGAGGATTCATGGCACCTGGCTTTGACACGGGAGTAAAAGTAAAATCTCCAGTATTCATATTCGGAGCGCCTAATACCTGAAATTGTTTATTTGTGCCTCTGCCAAGGCTTATCTGAGTGCCCTCAAAAAAACAAATAGATGGATACAAATAAATAGACCTCATATTGGGTAAATTGGGTGACGGAGGAATAGGCAAATCATAAGCCATTGAATGATTGTAGTTTAAACAAGAAATAACTTGAAGACTACATTTTTTATTCATACCCAACCAATTTTCACCATTTATCATACTGGCATACTCCCCTATTGTCAAACCATGGACAATAGGAATTGGATGCATACCAACGAAGGATTGATAAGCTACATCAAGTATTGGACCATCCACAAAATGTCCATTTGGGTTAGGCCTGTCAAAGACCATTAAGGGAATTTTGTTATCAGCACAGGATAACATGACATAATGAAGCGTTGAAATGTAGGTATAAAATCTGGTTCCAACATCCTGAATATCAAAAATCAATAAGTCAATACCTTCCAAATCAGCCTTATCAGGGGCTTTTTTAGTGCCATATATACTAATAATTGGCAAACCTGTTTTAGGATCTTTACTATCTGAAATTTTTTCGCCGGCATCGGCACCACCTCTAAAACCATGTTCGGGTGCGAATATTTTTTTTACATTTAAGCCAAGATTAATGAGTGAATCTACCAAATGAATAGAATTAATCATACTTGTTTGATTAACAACCAAACCTATATTCTTTCCTTTTAATAGAGGTAGGTATTCAGTAGTTCTCTCCGCCCCGGTAAGAAGCATATTCGTCTGACAAAATAAGATTGAACTAAAAATAAAAGTAAAAAGAATACTTAATGTAGCAATTTTAAAGTTATTTTTCATAATTGATTTAGCTTTTGGCAATTCATAACTGTAATATAGGGCTTTTTCAACGAATTTTCAATCATCAAAAACGATAGAAATGCAATTTGCGGTTATAGATATAGAGACAACAGGTGGTAATGCAACAAATAATAAAATAATTGAAATAGCGGTAGTCGTTCACGATGGGCAAAAAGTAATTAAAACCTGGGAATCACTTATTAATCCTGAAACCTATATTCCATCTGGTATTACTGAATTAACAGGCATAACCCAATCAATGGTTGCCGATGCACCTAAATTTTATGAAATAGCTAAAGAATTAATTGAAGTAACCGAGAATACTATATTTGTAGCGCACAATGTTCGTTTTGATTATTCATTTATTAAAAGTGCATTTAGTGATTTAGGTTATACCTTCACCCGTAAACAATTATGCACTATACAATTAAGTAGAAAGATTTTTCCTTCTCTTCCAAGTTTTGGATTATCCGCTATTTCCCAGCATTTGAATATCCATAATCCCGACAGGCACAGAGCCATGGGTGATGCAATGACTACGGCAAAATTAATGGAATTAATTTTTAAAGAGGTAAATGCCATTGATGTAATTGATGATTTGGTAAATATGGGAATCAAAGAGAGCAAACTTCCTAACAATTTATCCCTTCAAGATATACAATCATTGCCTGATACCTGCGGAATTTATTATTTTAAGGACGAAAATGGAAATATAGTTTATATAGGAAAAAGTAAAAATATTCAAAAAAGAGTAGCCTCACATTTCTCAGATTACACGGAAAAAGCATCAAAATTGCAACGATTAGTTTACGACATAGACTTTGAAGAAACCGGTTCTGAATTAGCTTCACTCATTTTGGAATCTTATCAAATAAAAAAAATAATGCCTGAAGTTAATAAGGCGCAAAGAGCAAAAACATATCAATACATTATTTTTAGTTACCTCAATAATAAAGGATATATATGCTTTGATATTAAGCAAAAAAAGGATTTTAAGAAAAATAAAAAGGTGGAGATTCTCTCTGAGTATAGCAAAATAACCATTGCAAAGAGTAGATTAAACGCTTACAGGCAGGAATTTAACCTATGTGATCATTTGATGGAAGGCGATTCGTTATTTGGCATTCCATGCTTTCACTATAAAATAAAACAGTGCGCGGGTGCTTGTTGCTCAAAAGAAGAAGTAACTTCTTATAATGAACGTGCAGAATTAGCAAAATTGAAATTGAAAAAGAGTTTAGATGGCAGTTTTTTAATCATAGATGAGGGAAGAACAAAGGGAGAAAAATGTATCATTGCTATTCAAAGCGGTCAATTCTATGGCTATGATTATATTGAGGAAGAATTATTTCAGGATTCACTTGGGCAATGGGAAGAGTTCATTAAGAAATACCCTGAAAATGGAGAAATAAATCAAATTATAAGCAGATATATGACTAAAAACAAAGTAACAACCATCCCAATATAGGCATTAAGAAAAAGTGTACATTGATAAATAGGTTTTCATTTCGTCGTGAATTTTTTCAGCCTCTTTCGCAGCGGCCTCCTCAAAATCATTTCCTTTAGAGGCATAAAGGATGGACCTTCCCACATTTACCAGAAGACCTGCTTCTTTAGTCAACCCGAAAGCGGAAATCTCCTTTAAATCCCCCCCCTGAGCACCAACACCGGGAATAAGGATAAAATGATTAGGAATTATTTTACGAATCTCAGCTAGTTCATTTGGGTGAGTAGCACCCACAACAAACATAGTATTTGAGTCATTTCCCCAATTTTTTGCTTCGCTTATGACTTTTTGGTATAATTTTTCCCCAGATTCGAGCGTCAGGAATTGAAAATCTTTACTCCCAGGATTTGAAGTTAGCCCCAAAATGACCACCCATTTATCGGGATATTCAAAAAAAGGGATAATAGAATCACTACCCATATATGGAGCAACGGTTACGGCATCGGCCTTTAAATAATCAAATATTGCTGAGGCATATTTACCTGAGGTATTACCTATATCCCCCCTTTTTGCATCGGCAATAACAAAATGAGAAGAAGGAATATAGGCCAGCGTTTCTTCCAGTATTTTCCATCCGGAAGACCCCAGACTTTCATAAAAAGCCAGGTTTGGTTTATAAGAAACACAATAATCCTTCGTACAATCGATAATCCTTTTATTAAAATCCAGCAAATCTTTAGTGGATTTACCTAAAGAACCTGGTAAAAGATTAAGATCAGGATCTAATCCAATACAGAGATAAGATTTTTTTTCAAAAATATGCTTAATCAGCGAGGCACGGTTCATACAAATTGATACTAATTTTTAAGACCATTTACAGCTTCGACCCCAATAATTTGAGGAATTTTACCTTTAATGGCATCTTCTAAGCCAGCCCTCATAGTAATAAAAGACATAGAACAACTTTCGCAGGCACCCAACCATTTAATTTTAACAATATAATCATCGGTAAGCTCGACAAATTCGACATCGCCCCCATCTACCCTCAGATGTGGCCTAACACTTTCCAACGCATTTTCAATAAGCGGATAAAGAAGTTCTTTTGACATGGATGACATTGGGCATTAGATATTTGAATGAATATTAATTTTTAGTAAAGTAGCCTTAGCAATTTCGTTGAAAGCAGGTTGAATTAAATCTGCCTGTTGATTAAGGTAAGCAGGTAAACCATTGTCACCTCCTTCTCTGATACCTTGAATCAATGGAACCTGACCTAAAACATTGGTATTTCCATAAGAAGCCAGTTTTTGACCTCCACCTTGACCGAAGAGGAAATATTTTCTATCTGGATTTTCAGCAGGAGTAAACCAGGACATATTTTCGACCACGCCAATAATGGGTACATTTACAGAAGGTAATTGAAACATATTCAACGCTTTAATGGCATCAACGACTGCGACTTCCTGTGGCGTAGTTACAATAATAGCACCGGTTAATTGGACCGTTTGAACCAAGCTAAGCTGAACATCACCGGTACCTGGAGGGAGATCAACAATAAGAAAATCTAATTCAGGCCATAAAGTATCCAGGAAAAATTGTTTAATAATCCCGGATAATCTTGGACCTCTCATAACTACAGCCTGTTCAGGTTCAATAATGAAACCCATAGAGATAAGAGGCATACCAAAGGCAAGCAGTGGTTTAATTTTAGGTTGACCGTTTACCGTATCCACTTCTGGTCTTTTTCCTGACAAACCTAACATAGTAGGTATGGATGGACCATAAAGATCAGCATCCAGAATGCCCGTTTTAAATCCGGCGGCTTTCAACGCAAGCGCGAGATTGACTGAAACCGTAGATTTTCCGACCCCGCCCTTTCCAGAACCAACGGCAATAATATGTTTAATTTGAGGTAACAAATTATTGTCCGGAACTGGTATTGAAATTTTATCATTTACCAGATGAACATGAACATTCAGCGCTGGAAAAATGGCATTAATTTCCTGGACACATTTGAAGTGTAATTCTGATTTTTCAGAACTATTCAAGCCAAAAACATGAAGATTAAAGAAAAGATTATTTTCTTCCAATCTAAGTTGATTGACTATATCAGACGACACAATATCCTTCCCTGTTTTAGGATGAAGAACATTTTTTAGTATTTTAGTAATTTCCTGGATATCCATCATGGATTTTTAACTTTATCAAAGGTAGTAATTTATAAAACAACATGACATAAAAATCGGTTTTAAGACTTACCTTTGCGATGCTATGAGAATACATAAGGATATAAATAATTTACCCGTTTTCAAACAAGCGGTAATAACGATCGGATCATTTGATGGTGTCCATTTAGGACATAAAAAATTGATAAATAAAGTTAATCGTCTTGCAAAAAGTACGGGTGGGGAAAGTGTATTAATCACTTTTGACCCACATCCAAGGCAAATTGTCTTCCCTGGAGATGATTTTCAGCTACTTTCCACCATTGAGGAAAAAATAATTTTACTTGAAAAATTAGAAGTAGATCATCTGGTTATTGTTCCTTTTACGGTAACCTTTGCACAGCTCAGTGCAGATGAGTACATAGAAATGTTTTTGGTTAAATTATTTAAACCAAGATATATTGTTATTGGGTATGACCATAGGTTTGGATTAAGCAGGCAGGGCGACATTCATTTTTTAAAATGGCACGGGGCTAAATTTGGCTATGAGGTTATAGATATCGAGAAACAAGAAATAGAAGAAATAGCAATTAGCTCAACCAAGATACGAAGAGCTTTACTTCAGGGTGATATTAAACAAGCCAATTTACTCGCTCAAGATCACTATATTTTATCTGGAGAAGTTGTTCATGGTGACAAAATGGGAAAGAAATTAGGATTTCCAACCGCTAATCTTCAAATTTCTGACAAACACAAATTAATTCCCTCTGACGGCATATACGCCGTTTGGGTTCATATTGATAAAATTCAATATGAGGGTATGTTGTATATCGGTCATCGACCCAGCATTGACTCAAAGCGATCACTAAGGATTGAAGTCAATATATTTGATTTCGATAAAGATATTTATGGCAAAAAAATTAGTATACTTTTAGTAGAATTCTTGAGGTCAGACCAACAACTTGACACTTTGGATAAACTATCAAAAATAATTTCTGAAGATAAAATTCATGCAAAAGCTGTTTTAGCACAGGCAAATAAAATAGAGCCAAAGAAAATTAATCCAGAAATAGCTATCGTTATTTTAAATTTTAATGGTAGAGAGTGGCTGGCGAAATTCCTTCCAGATGTTATAAAATATAAATTAGACCATGCTAAAATTATCATTGCTGATAATTTTTCCACGGACGATTCTGTTGCTTTTTTAAATACAAATTTTAGTAACGACATTGAAATTATAACCCTTCCGGAAAATACTGGGTATGCGGGAGGTTATAATGAAGCGTTAAAGACGATACAGGCAGATTATTTCCTATTGCTTAACTCTGATGTATCTGTCACTGAAAATTGGATGACTCCCCTATTGGAAGTCATGGAAGCAGACTATAACGTTGCTATTTGTCAGCCAAAAATACTTTCTTTTAATGAGCCAACGAAGTTTGAATATGCAGGTGGAGCCGGAGGTTGGCTTGACATTCTTGGTTATCCGTTTTGTAAAGGAAGAATATTAGGTCATATTGAAAATGACTTAGGGCAATATGATTATCCGTCGGAAATATTTTGGGCCAGTGGTGCTGCTTTTATGATTCGGGCCCCTTTGTTCAAAGCGATAGGTGGTTTTGATGCAAGCTATTTTGCGCACATGGAAGAAATTGATTTGTGTTGGAGAGTCAAAAGAGCAGGCTTTAAAGTCATGGTTGTTCCTGATGCTATCATTTATCATGTTGGGGGTGGCACATTAGACTACGATTCCCCGAAAAAGGTTTATTTGAATTTTAGAAATTCGCTCTATACCTTAATGAAAAATGAACCAATCACCCATTTATTATGGAAAATTCCAGCCAGATTTATTTTGGATGGATTTGCAGCCATTTTATATCTGGTCACTAAGGACAGACATTTTGTTATGTCCATATTGAAAGCCCATCTTTCTTTTTATAAAAATTTTAGAAGGGTATTACAAAAGCGTGCTGAAGGAAATTCTTTAGTAAGGGCACTGAGAACCAAAGAGAGAAATACTGTCGTTGGAAGATATTCAAAATTGATTGTTTTGGATTATTACTTATTTAATAAAAAAACCTTTAAGGAAATAATTCAAAATGAAAACGAACATTGATATTTTGTATAGCGACGAAGACATCGTGGTAATTAACAAACCCTCTGGTATGTTGAGCATTCCCGACAGATTTGAAGCGTCCAAAGAAAATTTATCTGTTTTATTGAAAACTCATTTCAATGGTGACATTTTTGTAGTCCACAGAATTGATAGAGAAACCAGTGGCATATTATGTTTCGCGCGAACGGCAGATGCTCACAAACACTTAAATAATCAGTTTTTACTTCATAAAGTGGATAAAACTTATTATGCGTTTATTGACGGTCATCTTGACGAAGAGGAAGGAACGATTGATGCAAGAATTGCACCCCATCCTTATCAGGAAGGTAAAATGATAGCGGGAAAAGTTGGAAAAGAGGCCTTAACTCATTATAAAGTACTGGAAAAATTTAGATTAGGTTCTTTTGTTGAAATTAAAATTGAGACGGGAAGAACACATCAGATCAGAACCCATTTTAAATACATAAATCACCCATTATTGGTGGATTCAATTTATGGAAAAAGGGAGGCTGTTTTCGGGAAAGATATTAAAGGACATAAATACCACGCCATCGTAAAACCAGAAGAGGAAGATAGACCATTACTTCATCGATTGTCATTACATGCTGGCAAATTAGGACTAATGCACCCTACAAAAGAAATAAAAATGGAATGGGAAGCTCCCCTACCAAAAGATATGAAAGCCACTTTAAACCAATTAAAAAAATGGAATAAAATATAATTTATTCCATTTTTTATTGATGTTTAATTTAATGAATGATTGCTGAAGTGGCTCCGCGAGGAATTCGAATTTCTTCAACAAGATCTTGAATATGTTTTGGAGGTGGTGGCGTAAACTTGCTGATGATAATTGAAACTACAAAATTTAGAATCATTCCCAGCGTTCCAATGCCCTCCGGAGAAATGCCAAACCACCAATGATCCTTATTGTTAAGTTCAGGATTCATGAATTTAAAATAAATGAGGTAACCGAGGGTGAAAATAAGTCCTATAATCATACCAGCGATAGCCCCTTCCTTATTCATTCTTTTTGAAAATATACCCATAATAATAACTGGAAAAAAAGAGGCGGCGGCCAGGCCGAAGGCAAAAGCTACCACTTCCGCCACGAAACCGGGCGGATTTACCCCAAAATAGCCAGCAACAACCACCGCAAAAATAGCGGCCATTCTGGCATATAGAAGTTCACTTTTCTCAGAAATATTGGGAGCCAGGGCATTTTTCAATAAATCTCGACTTATTGCTGTAGAAATAACAAGTAATAGACCGGCCGCGGTAGAAAGTGCGGCGGCTAATCCACCGGCAGCTACCAAAGCAACTACCCAATTGGGTAAACCGGCAATCTCAGGATTTGCCAGAACCATAATATCCTTATCAATGGTTAACTCATTTTTAACTTTATCTTTTTGGTATAGAATCATACCATCCTTATTTTTATCCTCTATCGTAATTAGACCTGTTTTCTGCCAGTTTTGTACCCAGGTAGGAAGAGATTCAATTTTTTGACCATTTATATTAGTTATCATATTATAGATACCAAACACCCCAACGGCAGGCGCCGTTGTATATAAAATAGCGATAAACAATAAAGCATAACCAGCTGATTTCCTTGCATCTTTCACTTTTGGTACAGTAAAAAATCTTACAATAACGTGAGGTAAACCCGCTGTGCCAACCATTAAAGCAGCCGTTATAAAAAACATATCCAACATTCCCTTACTTCCAGAAGTATAGGCTATAAAGCCTAGTTCAGTAAGTAATCCATCTACTTTATCCAAGAGATAGGTACCATCATTTAAGGTACCGCCAAAGCCCAATTGAGGAATAGGATTACCGGTAAGTTGTAAACTTATAAAAATAGCGGGAACCATATAGGCAAAAATCAAGACACAATACTGGGCTACCTGAGTGTAAGTAATTCCTTTCATACCACCTAAAACGGCGTAAAAAACGACAATAATCATACCGATGACCACCCCAGTATTGATATCAACCTCAAGAAAACGTGAAAATACAATCCCCACTCCCCTCATCTGACCGGCCACATAAGTAAACGAAATAAAAATGGCTGCGACAACGGCTACTAATCTGGCCGTTTGGGAATAATATCTGTCACCAACAAAATCAGGCACGGTATATTTTCCAAATTTTCTTAAATAAGGAGCTAGCAAAAGAGCTAACAGAACATAACCACCAGTCCAACCCATTAAATAAACACTGCCATCATAGCCCATAAAAGAAATGAGTCCAGCCATAGAAATGAAGGAAGCTGCTGACATCCAATCTGCTGCCGTAGCGATACCATTAGCCAACGGAGAAACTCCTCCTCCAGCAATATAAAACTCCTTTGTACTTGACGCTCTTGTTTTGATAGCGATACCTATGTAAAGAACAAAAGTTAATCCTACGATAATATAGGTCCAGGTTAGAATATCCATTACAAAATTTTAAATTCGTGAAATAGGTTAAAAAAAGAATCAAATTTATTCATCCACATCGAATTCCTTATCTAACTTATTCATTCTCCACACGTAGTAAAAAATAATAAGAAGGAAAACATAAATTGAGCCTTGTTGAGCGAACCAAAAACCTATTTTAAATCCGCCCATTCTGAACTGATTTAATTCCTTGACAAAAACAATACCCAATAAAAAGGAGGAAGTGAACCAAATAAGCAATAAACTGGCTAAAATTTTAATGTTAGCGCGCCAATAAGCAGATCTACTATGATCTTCTTGTTTTAGGTTATTCATAAAAAATCATTTTATTTACCGTCTTTACGACCTTAAAGCTTCGACATCTGAGATAGATTTAGGTATTGGATTACCCAAAATTTCATGTCCATCTGGAATTACGAGCACATTATCTTCAATTCTTACACCGGTAAAATCCCGATAGGCAGGCAATTTATCATAAGCGATAAAATCGGAACAGATATTATCATTCCCCCATTTGTCTATTAATTGGGGAATAAAATAGATCCCTGGCTCAACGGTAAGCACAAAACCCTCTTCCAATTTCTTTCCCAGTCGCAAAGATTTCAAACCAAACTGAGTACTTCTTGATACCGAGGCATCATAACCTACATAAGCCTCGCCTAAGTCTTCCATGTCATGAACATCCAAACCAATCATGTGACCGAGGCCATGTGGAAAGAACAAGGCATGAGCGCCAGCAGCCACTGCATCCTGCGGATTTCCTTTCATGAGTCCTAACTGAGTAAGACCTTCTGCAATGTTCAATGCCGCTTGCAGGTGAATATCTTTATAGCTAATCCCAGGTTTAATCTGGTTAATCGCTTTTATTTCCGTGTCAAGGACGATTTCATAAATGTCCCTTTGCATGGAAGAGAAAGATTTTGAGACAGGAAAGGTTCTGGTTATATCCCCTGCATAATGACCAGCTGATTCAGAGCCGAAGTCACCTAAAACTAATCCACCCTCTTTTAACTTTCCACTATAACTATGATTATGAAGGGTTTGACCTTGCGTAGTTAAAATGACAGGATAGGAAATTCTCCCCCCATTACCAACAGAAATTCCTTCAACTAAACCCGTTAATTCATATTCATACATACCTGCTTTAGCCGCCATCATTGCAGCCACATGCATTTTACCTGAAATATTGACAGCGTCAATCATTTCCTGAATTTCATAAGCATCTTTCACCGACCTTTGGGCGACCACTTGTCTGATTAATTCTTCAGAAATAAGCTGTTGATATGATTTATTTGATTTTTTAATGAAATCATTTATAAAAAGCATGTTTTCAGCTCTGTATGGAGGTAGAATATGAACATTTCTGCCTTGATTCAAAGCGTCTGATAAATAGTCAGATAACCCAGAAGTTGGCTTTACGAGGGCAATACCAGACTTTTCTGCTAATGATTCCAGGGTTGGCAAAGCACCGAGCCAAACAATTTGATCTAGGGTAAAATTATCCCCAAATAAGATGGTTTCCCCTGTATTGGTATCGAGAACAACGGACAAATCGGGCCTATCTATCCCAATGTAATAAAGAAAATTACTATCCTGCCTGAAGTGGTAAGTATTATCAGGATAATTCATAGGACTTTCCCTATTTCCGGGAAAAAAGATGAGTCCATCTTTCACATTATTCAAAAGAATTTTTCTTCTTTGAACATACACAGCGGTTGGTATAATTACAGCCATTACAAAATATATTTAACACAAATTAACTAAATTTTGGGTTTAAACATATATACCATTCCACATTCTGCGTAATTATATAAATTATCCTCATGACCTTTACTCAAAACGGTGAAAATCTGCCAGTTCTTTAGCTTATAGTTAATTTTTAACGAAGAAGCTACATTATCATCACCGTCACCAATATAGCCCCAATAACCTCTATATTGAGGAGAAAAAGACCAGTTTCCTACATTATACCTGGCACCGAGGCCAAATAAAAAAGCATCGTTTTGCAAATAATCATCTCTGTTTGTTTGCCAGACGTAAAATCCGAGCATGCCAAAAAGTCTCAGACGAGCAGAAATAGTCTTACCCGATGTTATATCAAAAGAATAGCCCGGGGCATCAGTACCCCTTGCAGCATTTACATGGGTGGAAGTGGCAAAACGGAAAGAAACTCTAAAAGCCGCATCCAACCAATGGGTACTTTCTCTAGTTAGCTGTAATACAGAATTAAAAATTATGTCAGCCATTGCATGACTTTCGTAATAGGCGGGAAAGTGAACTTTTCGTTCTGTTTTCCATTCATGACTTGTTGTATAGACTTCCCTGGGAACCCATGAAATATCGAAGCTCATTTTTTTATTTTCCGTTGGATAAGTCAGGAAAAAAGATTGAGCATAAGTAAAATCACCTGATGACTGTAAAAAGCGCGCAGAAGAACCAAGCGTTAACAGGCTATCAGTCCTTCCTTCATTTAAGATAGGAATAGGTAATGCATTGGGCCCTAAATATTTAGGTGAATAGGTAATATAATTCCTCCAATGCGTTGTACCATCCCAATTCACATTATTTGCCCACCATTGATAATCCTGGCTAAGCAGCGAAAAGGGAAATAAAAGCGAAACTAAAATAAAAGAGGTCAGCAAAGACTTAAACCTTCTTAAGAACATAAACCAAAGAACTAGCTTTTGAGGAGTCCATCCAACTCATAACAGAAGAATACAGACCAGAAAATACACCGCCAATGAAACTACCTTTGCCCTGATTTTTGTACTTTTCGCTTAATAGGCTGACATAAAATGGATCGAGAGGCAAACTTTTCTTAGTGATAAGTTTGAAGCCAGAAGTTAGCAACCATTTTTCCATAAATTGAGGAGAAAAATGCCATAAGTGCCTTGGAACATCGTAAGCAGCCCAATAATCACCATAAAATGCTGCATCGGTACTTTTAAAATTGGGAACAGCTATCATTAATAAGCCATCATCCAGAAGAGACAGGTTAATTTTTTCTAAAAAATCTTTAGGTTGATGAATATGCTCGAGAACATGCCAAAGAGTTATTACACCATATTTATCAGCCGTTGAATCAGATAAAAAAGCGTCCGGAGTCATTACCTCCAAACCGAACTGAGTAATGGCGAAATTTCGAGCCCCTTCATCTACTTCTACCCCTTTAACCTGGAAACCATTTTGTTTTAAGGCATGCATAAAATGTCCGGTACCACAACCGATATCCAACAACTTTTTATGAGACGAAAAAGATTTAATCCAATTAATTTTTTGTTGGATCATAAAATCTCTTGCTGCATGATAGAGCGTATTGACAATTCCCTTTTTAGTATTTGAGTGAGAGATATAATCTTCACTTTGATAATATTTCCCAATGGACGAAGCGTCAGGAATAGGATTTGTAAATCTCAATCCACAATCTTCGCAATCGAAAAGACTAAACGTTTCTTTTGAAACGGAATGATCTTTAAGGAAAAAAGCGATTTTTGTTTTTTCACTTTTACAAAATGGGCAACACAAGGTTTGTTCGTTCGAAATGGACATTAAAAAATATATTTAATCAATTCTAATTTTTCTTAATTCGGAGATTACCAGAGGTCTCAATTTTCTGGCAGCTTCCAGAAGCAGGATGGCATCGGTAGGAAAAACGGCAGGTCTATTGCCCAGTCTCTTTTTTGTATCCTCTGTTAAAGCCCTTTCATCACCTTTAAAGGAGGCTGCTCTATTTTCAAAAATAGCAACGGCATTAATATCTCTGCTTTCTCTTACCCCTTTTGTATGTAAGTCCATCACTTCAAGACGACCGGATAAGCCAGCTGATTTAGATTGAAAAACTTCTAAAATCTGAGCCTCAATCACCTTATTTTTAGGTAATTTGATATCATTTCCAGCGGTATCCTTTTTAACATTTCCCTTTTCATCTAATAGATATTGAAATCCATCGGGAATTTCCTTTTTCTCGCTGAATGATTTTTCGCTTACTGATCCGGGACTAACCTGTACATTAGAAAGGATTAAGGTAATACCCAGGTCATATTCTCTATTTCTCTCAGGATAGGCATCAAATTTCTGCCATTCCCTATCGAGGTCTCTGAAACCGAGTCTCAAAATTTCATCTTCCAAGCCAGCTGGAAAAACAGCTTGAGAATAATTTTGCACGTTAACTAATATCTTAGTAGTACCCAACTCTCTGGCCTCCCTTTCAAGTTGGGGAACATCCATAAATCTTGCCGAATAATTTTTCAATCTTAACAAAGCGTCATAAGCTTTTCTAGCGGGAATTCTATCTTTTGTACTTCTGGCTTCCTGCAAAAAATCTTTAGCGGAAGAGTATAAAAAGTTTATAGTTTGTTCCTTTGCTTCTTTTTCTAAATCATTGGTATTTACGAATAAGAAATTAGCTTTTTTACCATTTTCATCTGTAAGCGGCAACAAAGGTCTAATACTTTCCTGCCTATTTGAAATAGTAGCATAAACGGAGAGAATAGTTTCCCAAGATTCAGGATTTCCCTCGTTTTTTAACTTTTCAATATAGGCCATATCCTTATCTGTAGCTTTTTTAAAAGCGGTTTCAAGTCCTTTCACATATTCTACCTTTTTAACTTTTGCCCCAGATAACTTATTTGTTGCAAAATAAATAGCCTTATCATATTGACCGGTATCAACCAATTTTTCAATAGAGGTACAACTAATAGAGGCCATCAATAAAAAAAATACAAAAAATGGGAAGGCTATATTTTTCATAAATAATGGTTTGGTTCAAAATTACAATTATTTTTCATGATTCGACCAGATACCCGCCAAATGCACTATCATTTCTGATGATTTTTCCATATCCTGCACTGAAACCCATTCTTCAAGAGAATGAAAAGCATGTTCACCGGCAAATAAATTGGGACAAGGAAGACCCATGAACGACAACCTTGATCCGTCAGTTCCTCCTCTAATGAATGACTTAACAGGCTTTAGTCCAGCCTGTTCTATGGCTTTGTAAGCATAATCGGATACAAAAGGATAATTTTTCAGCACTTCATACATATTGCGATATTGCTCAGTAACTATAATTTCTGCCGACGACTGTGGAAATTTTTCAAGGACAAGATCTACCGTGCTTTTTATATAATTTTCCATGTCAATGAGACCAGAAAGATTAAAATCCCTGACAATTAAATGAAGGGAAGTTGATTCCGTTTTCCCAACAATATTTACGGGGTGAATAAACCCTTGTTTATCTTTAGTCGTTTCAGGGCTAAGCTTATCCTTAGGCAAAAGATCTAAAAAAAGACCTGCCATTTTAATACTATTTTCCAATTTACCGAAGGCAAATCCAGGATGAGCGGAAACCCCTTTAAAAATAATCTCCACGCCATCGGCTGAAAAAGTTTCATCTTCCATAGAACCCAGGCGTTCACCATCGATGGTATAGGCAAAATCGGCGCCCAATTTTTCAAGATTCACAAAATTTACGCCTTTTCCGATCTCCTCATCGGGCGTAAATAAAATTTTAATTATCCCATGGGGAATTTCAGGATTAGCTACCAGGATGTTCATTGCATTCATAATAGCAGCCACTCCCGCTTTATTATCAGCGCCCAACAAGGTCAGACCACTGGCTGTGATGATATCATTCCCAATTTGTTCTAAAAGATCCGGATGATTTTCAGGTGAAATTGACAAGTGAGGATTATCGGGAAAACGAATAATACCTCCATCATAATTTGAATGAATGACAGGAACGACATTTTCGCCAGGCGCATCGGGAGAGGTATCTACATGGGAACAAAAACAAATAACGGGTACTACTTTATCAACATTTGAGGGCAAAGTAGCGTAAACATAACCATATTCGTCTAAATGTGCATCCGACAAACCCATTTCAATAAGTTCTTTAACCAAGAGAGCGCTCAAGTCTTTTTGGCAAAATGTAGAGGGAAAGGTAGAAGAAAAGGGATCCGACTGCGTATTAATTTTCACATACCGAAGGAAACGGGAAACGACATCATGATTAAAAGAAGCGGGAATCATACTAATTACTTTAGACAAATATATAAATAAAGAAGCCCGCATCAAAATCTGAGCGGGCTTTCACATCATTTTAAACATTTAAAACTATAGGGCAGATTTAACAGTCTTGATAATTACAGCTGCTACTTTATATGGATCTGCGGCAGAATTCGGGCGACGATCTTCCAGATAGCCCTTCCAGCCCTTTTCAACGGTAACAACAGGAATTCTAATAGAAGCACCCCTGTCAGAAACACCATAACTAAAATCGTTAATAGAAGCGGTTTCATGTTTACCCGTCAATCTTAAGTGATTATCAGGACCATACACATCAATATGCTCTTGAACTCTAGGTCGGAAAGCCTCTAAAATTTTCTTGTAGGTAGCTTCATCACCACAGGTACGAAGCGTTGAATTTGAGAAATTTGCATGCATACCTGAACCATTCCAATCGAGATCGCCCAAAGGCTTACAATGCCAATTGATAGTAACACCATGAGCTTCTGCTGTTCTTTCCAATAAATAACGAGCTACCCAAATCTGGTCACCTGCCTCTTTTGCACCTTTTGCAAAAATTTGAAATTCCCACTGACCTGCGGCAACTTCAGCATTAATACCTTCGACATTTAAGCCTGCATCCAGGCAAATATCCAGGTGTTCTTCAACTATTTCTCTACCGAAAGCATTTTTTGCTCCAACAGAACAGTAGTAAGGACCTTGAGGTGCAGGAAAGCCATTCGCTGGGAATCCAAGAGGTTTATTTGTTTCCGGATCGTAAAGAAAATATTCTTGTTCAAAACCAAACCAAAAATCATTATCATCATCATTGATTAAAGCGCGACCATTCGATGGATGCGGCTTACCATCAGCCGTTAGCACTTCCGTCATAACCAAAAATGCATTATGTCTGGCAGGATCAGGATATACTGCAACTGGCTTTAACAAGCAATCTGATGAATTTCCCGGAGCTTGTTCCGTAGAACTTCCATCGAAGGACCACATTGGACAATCTTCTAGATTTCCTGAAAAATTATCCACAATTTTTGTCTTACTGCGAAGACTTTGCATGGGCTTGTACCCATCTAACCAAATGTACTCAAGTTTCGACTTTGTCATTTCTATAGATTTTAATGAATTAATTCCAAATTAAAAAGTATAAACAACTGCCATAAGAAGACCGGAAGTAGATTTTAGACTTTTAGAGTCTAAGCTGGTAAATGTATCAGATTTGATACCGGAATCAATTCGAAACTCGGGAATTAGGGTTAGGTTACCAATATGAAAATTTCCTGAAACGGTGAATGCCGTAATAGCGTTATCTTCCACTCCTGTGATTAAGCCGTAATTGTCAAAGATTCTTTCACCTCTCAATCCAAGGGTGAAACCATCACTCAACATGAATTTACTGTAAAGAGCGAGACCACTCCAGGAGGAAGCATCACCCGCAGTTGGTTTCACAGACTTTTTAGTACCATTAAATCCAAGACCTACTTTATCAGAGAGAGCATAAGTAGCTGTCAAATCAAATTGGTTGGTAAACTCCTCAGGATCAGTTTCAAAAGCATCTGCTGACTTACCCCCAATATAATTTAAATAGGTACTTAATTTTCCAGAAACATACGAGAGCTGACCGCCTACGTGTTTTCCAGATACCACATCAATTTTAGTATCTGTATCATTGAAAACACCTAACATCAAACCAAACTTATCTGATAAAGCATAATTAGCTTTAACCCCTGTGTGAAAGAAAGGACCATTACTAAACATATAGGAAACGGTGTAATTGATATTACTTTTAGAATCAATTAGTTCATAACCTACGTGGGTGCTAAAATTACCCATAGTAAAGGTCAATGCATCAGAAGGAGAATAAGTTACATAAAGTTGTTTGATATAAGAGAGCGCAGTTCCGGCATAACCATTTGCCATTTCAGCTCTTGGTCCGATAGCGAGATCAGCCACAAAGCCAACTTTCCCTGTTTTTGAAAGGACAATATTTGCCATACCCAAAGAAAAAGATTTATTTTCAGGGGTAAAACTAGTTGGGAAAGGCGCATTATTAAAACTACCTAAATAGTAACCATCTAAATAACCCGATATTTCAAATGGAGCTTCCGAAGCTTTTTCTTCTTCTTTCGCTTCTTCAGGAGCAGCCGTTGCTGTTCCCTGTGACATTGCGTTGTTTGCAAAAATAACAGCAAATAATGAGCATAAAAGAATGCCTCTAAATAAGATAACCTTACTCATAGTGAATAATTTAAATAATGGATTAATAAAGAATTGTTTTTAAACACCGGCTTCCCTTAATCCATACATTTAAATCCACTAATACATAATATTAGGAATCTATGTATATTTGCTTTGCTTAATTAAGGAAAATGGGAAGCCGTTTTTCTATCTTCGACACCTGGTTTGCCGACCAGGTGTCTTTATTTAACTTACATTTTAAAGCCAGCCATCTGTTCTGCAGGTGAATCTGCATAAGCAGACATTTCGTGCTCACAAACGTCCAGACCTTTAATTTCTTCTTCTTCAGAAACTCTGATACCTGTAGTTAATTTAAGTACATACATAATGATAAATGCGGCTACAAAGGAAAATACACCCACTGCTGCCACACCCATGAACTGGATACCTAATTGACCCAAACCACCTTTTACACCAAATATACCCACTGCTAAAGTACCCCAAACGCCACATACCATGTGCACAGAAGTGGCACCAACGGGATCATCTATTTTGATTTTATCGAAAAATACTACTGAAAATGGAATAATGATACCAGCAATTCCACCAATAACAATCGCATCTGTTGGAGACATTTGATCTGCTCCTGCGGTTATGGCAACGAGACCACCCAAAATACCATTTAAAACCATCGACAAATCATAAGATTTGAATAAGAAATAAGAAGTAAATAGCGCTGTTACTGCACCTGCCGCTGCAGCTAAACTAGTAGTTACGAAAACTAAAGAAACAGCCATTGGATTAGCAGAAAGCACGGATCCACCATTGAAACCAAACCAACCGAACCACAACAAAAACACACCGATGGTAGCCAAAGGCATACTATGACCAGGAATCGGCCTGATTCCATGAGCAGTATATTTCCCTCTTCTTGGACCTAAAACAATGATAGCTGCCAATGCTGCGAAGCCACCCGCTGCATGAACCAGGGTTGACCCTGCGAAGTCATAAAATCCTGCTTCTTTTAACCATCCACCACCCCACTGCCAAAATCCAGTAATAGGATAGCAAAATGCGACGAAAACAATAGAGAAAATCAAAAATGGCATTAACTTAATTCTTTCAGCTACAGCACCTGAAACAATGGTTGCGCAAGTAGCGGCAAACATTCCCTGGAAAATAAAATCTGTCCAATAGGTATAGTTACCTCCCGCATAATCTATAGGATTACCTTCAGGCACTGAAAGGCCAAAACCACTAAATCCAAAAAATCCACCGGCATAATCAGCACCGGGATACATAAGATTGAAACCGACTAAAGTATAGGTTAATAAACCAATACATACAATCATGGTATTTTTAAATAAAATGTTAACCACATTTTTCTTTTGCACAAGTCCTGCTTCCAACGTAGCAAAGCCTAAGTGCATGGAAAAGACCAAAATGGTTGAAATCATCATCCATAAATTATTGGTCATAAAAATAGATTCGTTCATAATATTACTTGACTTAATTAAGGAAATAAATTGTACATCGGGATTGGCTATACAGCTTCAGACCCTTTCTCGCCTGTGCGTATTCTAACTACCTCTTGTACATCATAAACAATGATTTTACCGTCACCAACCTCTCCCGTTTTACCAGAAGAAATGATGGCATCGACTACAGCATCGACCATATCATCGGTAGTTAAAATATCGATTTGTAAACGTGCAATATAATCAGCATCGTAAACACTGCCTCTATAAACCATTTTCTCACCCTTCTGAAGTCCAAATCCTTTTACGTCCTGTAACGTAAAAAAATTGATGCCGATGAGAGCCAGTGCATCTCTGATTTTGTCAAACCTCGAAAGGCGAATAATAGCTTCAATTTTTTTCATAACAAATAAGTTTAATCCAATAAATAATTTTAAAACCCCATTTTTCGAAAAAATAATTGCCGACTTTATTATCTTTCAAAATAAGAATGGATGTTTTTTTATTACGATGGTAAATTTAAGTTTGTATTAAAATACACCCTATTCAATGTTCTGTTATATTTGTTATATTCAAACTCACTATTTTACATTATAATATTGTTAATCAATATTTTATGACAAATAAAATGTTATGTCCAATCAATTATCTGACCCGCTATTTACCTTAATAAAATCATTAAATAAAGCGGAAAAGCGAAATTTCTCCATTTATGTGGGCAGATTGAGCCAGGGACCTGAAACAAAGTTTCTCGCTTTATTTCAAATGATGGAAAAGCAAAAGAAGTTTGACGAGGGAGAAATTAAAAAGAACCTTCCTATTGAGAATATGACACAATTTGCTAATCTAAAAAGGCATCTTTTTACCCAAATATTAATCAGTCTGCGGCTTATACATACTAATAAGCATATAGATTTACAAATAAGGGAACAGTTGGATTTTGCCAGAATTTTATATGCCCGTGGTATGTATATGCAGAGTTTACATTTGCTCGAAAAAATAAAAAGTACGGCTGTTGCCAATCATCAGGATGTATTGCATTTGGAGATACTGGAATTTCAAAAACTCATTGAAACCAGGCATATTACACGTAGTAGACAAGTTTTAAACAAAATGGAAACCTTATTGGAGGAAACGGCACGACGAAGTTCCATTACTCACTCAACCAGCAGGCTTTCAAATTTAACCATACAAATACATGGATGGTATATTGAAAAAGGGCATGCCATCAATGAAGAAACACAAGAGGAGGTAAAAACATATTTTTATGAACAACTTCCCAAAGAGATGAATGCCTGGCAACTCACATTTTTTGAAAAAATAAATTTATATCAAGCTTTTTCCTGGTACCATTATATATTGCTCGATCTCCCCTCCGCCATCAATCAAACCAGGCTTTGGGTCAATTTATTCCAGGCAAATCCTAATATTCAAAGGCAAGATCCCGATTTATATTTAAGAGGCCTGTATTATCTTCTCACCTTTTTATTTTTACAAAAAGATTTAGATGAATACACTATTTACCATAGAGAATTGAATCAATTCATTGAAAACAACGAAATAAATTTCACCTTTTCCTCTAATTTACTGGCATTTCAATACAGTTATCTCGCCGTTTTAAATCTGTGCTTTTTAAATAAGAAATATGAGGATGCAAAAAAATGGTTAGAGGTTAAGAAAGAAGATTTGACCAGATTTTCGACTTATATGGATACTCACAGAGTCTTATTATTTCATTACAAAGCGGCCTATATCAATTTTGTTTGTGGGGATCATTCCAAGACATTAGACGAATTAAACTTAATAATTCATCAGCAGCATAAATTTTTAAGAACAGACTTACACTTCAATGCTCGGTTTTTACACTTACTTTGCCATTATGAACTTGGAAATTATGACTTTTCAAGTTCCCTATTGCTATCTATTCAAAGGACCTTTGCCTCTTCAAATGAGATAACGCCCATCCAACGCTTAATGTTAAAATTTGTTAAAACACTTATTAACAGTCCATTAAGTGAGAAATTAGGCCTACTTATAAAGATGAAAAAGGAAATGAACACTTTTGAAAAAGATATTAAAGAATTGAGGAGTGTAGCTTATCTGAATTTCCCGATCTGGCTGGAAAGCAGGATTATCGGATGCTCCATGAAAGACATATTGGATTGATTTAGGACAAAATACCCTTTTCTGAAACGACCTTCCTGATGATGAAAACCATGATCATGAAGATGTATATTATTTTATTATTTGTAATTTTCTCTTTTTTATCTCTTAGTACCCACGCACAGGTTACTGAACATCAAAAAGAAATATTTAAGCTGGAAGATGTGATTTCAACCTATTCTGACCAGGATGTTGATGTAGAAGATCAGTTAGAGCGACTTACAAATCAAAAAAAGGACAGTTTACGAACGACTTATTCCATTAACAAAATAAGTGAAGCCGAGTTGAACCAATTAGGACTGCTAAGTAAAGAGCAAATAAGATCCTTCTTGGTATATCGAGATCAGATAGGCAGTTTCGTTAACCTCTACGGCATCCAAGCGGTCCCATTGTGGGATTCTTTAACCATATCCACCTTGATTCCCTTTATCGTTCTAAACAACAATACTTTATCGCTTCCAACAAAGAATGAAACCTGGATTTTGAAGGACAGATGGCAATCAACTATCAGAACGAGTCCCTTCAATGTAAAAAAACAAGATGATTGGCAAGGGGACAATCAATATATAGGTATAAATATCCGGTATTCACCCTTTGACAGACTAAAAATGGGTATTTCTATGGAAAAAGATCCAGGTGAAACATTATTTAAAAATGGAAAACCTGATTATCTGTCCTTTTTTCTTACTTTTCAGAGTAAAATAAAAAATGGACCCATCATTTTCTTTGGAGATTATAAAACATCGTGGGGACAGGGTTTACTTAATGCTTCCTACGGAGCGTTTAAAAGCATACAGACTACGGATATTTCAAGAAATCCGATGCAGATAAGTGCGCATAAATCATTTGCAGAAAATGGATTTTACAGAGGAATCATTATCAAATACCCTTTGAAGAAAAATATTACCTGGATACCCATGATTTCATTTAACCGACGAGATGCCAGTTTTAAGAAGGATACTATTTTAGCCATATCACAACTCCTTTTAAGTGGTTATCATAGAACGGGTAATGAGCGAAATAGTCAGGAGGTTGCTAAAATATTTCATTTTGGGAGCAGAATTCAATGGCAACAAGAAACAATGACCTTAGGATTAAATGCCATGTATCAAAAAATGAATCCGGGGCAGGGAAAACCTGATGATTTATACAATCAATTTTACTACTCTGGAAAAAATTATGGTGGATTAAGCATCGATTATCATTATACTTTATCGACCTGGCATATTAGTGGAGAAATAGCGTATTCAAAGTCCACCGCCTATATTGTACAACTTCAAAATAGCTTAGATAAGAAACTGGATATTGCTTTATTGTATCGGAATTATCCAAAAACTTACCAGGGAATATTGAGTCAGGCCTGGGGAGAAAATAGTGTAAATAGAAACGAACGGGGTATATATGTCGGGCTAATTTATCAGATCCATCAGCTTTGGAAAATCTCCATTTTCAATGACTTTTATGTACATCCGTGGGTAAGATATCAAATAAACAGTCCAACGAGAGGGATGGAACAAAGAGGAAGAATAGCGTATGAAAAACGAAAGGGCATAAAATTTTATGCCGAATGGCACTATAAAAATGAAGAAGAGACCAGTAAATCCTTTGAGGGAGTACAATTTTACCATCGACAACAATATAGAGCCCATCTGGAAATTCCCGGAAGATCGATATTATGGCGGTACCGATTTGACTGGGGCAAGATAAACGTAGTTGAAAAAAAGCTATCGGGTTATTCCATTTGGGTAGAGGGATGGTACAAGAAAATAAGTGTTCAGTGGACATTATCGGCCCGATGTGGCTTTTACCGAACACCAGGGTATGAGGTTCGATTTTACCATTTCGAACAGCAGGTAACGGGCGTTTACGGATTAAAACCGTATTATGGGAAAGGAGGATTCATCAATGTAGTAGGAAAGATAAATCTTGGAAAGGCTATAAAATGGGAAATCATGGTAAGAAAAAAATGGGGGTTGGATAAAAGTATCACCCTAACTAACCAATTTAAATTGGGATGAATACGTAAAAAAATGTAGATTTGCGGCAAAAAGTTAATCATGCCACTTATTGAGATATATAAAGAGTTTAGTTTTGATTCAGCCCATTATTTACCCAATGTACCTGAAGGACATAAGTGTAAAAATATGCATGGACATACTTACCATGTAAAAATCTCTGCCAAAGGGCCTATTGACGCTACCCTGGGATGGGTAGAAGACTTCGGACATTTCAAAAAAGTATGGGAACCCATAGTTCATGAAATAGATCATAAGGTATTGAATGAAGTACCTGGGCTGGAAAATCCAACCGCGGAACTCATTGCCGTTTGGATTTGGCAAAAAATGATTGACAAAATACCTTATCTACATTCTGTAGAAGTGAAGGAGACGTTGACGAGCGGGGCAATATATCGGGGGGAGTGAGGTTACATCTCCTTTTTTAGTGAGAGATACCATTTATTATTTTAGGTAGTTCCTTCCTAAGCTAAAAATCCTTTTCACTTCCTTCCATCAACTATTCAGGTAATTGGTTTTG